>CAZKTT010000155.1:0-1507 GCA_964555755.1 uncultured Mycoplasma sp. | reverse complement strand
CAGTAATATGTCCGTGGTTAACAAGTTGTCTAGCTGCTCTTCTAGTAGTAGCAAATCCCATACGATAAACTAAGTTATCAAGTCTTGATTCTAGTAATTTAAGTAAGTTTTCACCATGAATACCTTGCATTTTACCAGCTTCTTGATAAGTCTTTTTGAATTGTCTTTCATTAAGACCATACATAAATCTAACTTGTTGCTTAGCTTTTAATTGAGTGCTGTAAGTAGAAGGTCTTCTTTTACGAGCATTACCGTGTTGACCAGGTCCATAAGGTTTTTTTGCTAATTCTTTACCATTTTCAAGTAAAGATATCCCAGTTCTACGAGCTTGTTTGTAGCTTGCTCCAGTATATCTTGACATAAATTTCTCCTTTCCAAGTTATTTACAAACATTGAAAATGATTTTACTATTTTAAAGGGTGTTTAATTTATAAGTTTTCGCCAAGCAGCAGGTTACTCACATTTCTAATAAACACGTTTTAAAACATAAAATTTGCTGCTTCAATGTCATGCAGTAATAATTATATATATTTATATGAGAAAAGTCAAGAAAAATACTAGTAAAACAAAAAAAGTTGTGTTACAATAACACCATATTTTTTAAAATTTTATTATGTAATTTATTACAGGTGATGTATTATGTTTAACAGAAACAATTTAAAATACATTTTGATACTTGCTTTAGGTTTTTTTTGGTGTAGTTCAGTTTATTTAACTGAAGAACAGTATTTACTAAATTTTGCTAATACAAATTACGTTAATATTGTGGAATTATTGTTTGGTAGTATTTCTATGGCATTAGGAATATTAATATTTGGCTTGATATATAGAAATACTAAGAACATAAAGAAGTATTATATAAATTTCATAATTTTAGCAGCAATATTTACTATTATTTTCTTCTTAACTGAAAATGTGTTAGTAATGAGTATATCTCTTTGTTTAACTTGTTTATTTGGAACAGCAGGTTTTGGAGCTGGATATCATTTTTCTTTATTGAGTTCTAATGTCGAAAGAAAATATAGAGGTAGAGTTTTTGCCTTTGGTTATGGACTCGGATCTATCGGAACTTATTTAGTTGTTTTATTACCAGAATACTTTTATACAACTCATTTATCTTTATTTTTATATATACCGATTATTCTAATAAATCTATTTGTAGTAATTAAGTATACTAATATTGAAAGAATTGTTAAAGAAAAATATACTTCTAGTTTTAAAAACCATTTTTTAAAGATATCAATTATTGTTTTGGCTATGTCTTTGTTATCTGCATTATCTACTGATGCAATTTCAATTCATACTATAGACATAGCAGGAGGATATGGTGGTACTAGACTTTATTATTGTTTAGGTTTATTAATTGCTGGTTTCTTAGTAGATAAAAAACAAGAGATATTTGAAATGTTTGTTTTAATCAGTTTTATTTTTTCTCTTTTAGCGGTTATCTTATTAAACGAAAATTATTCTATAAATACAGTAGCAGCAATTTCATATTTCTTTATAG
>CAZKTT010000154.1:0-1545 GCA_964555755.1 uncultured Mycoplasma sp. | reverse complement strand
TAAATAGAATAACAATGAACAGAAGTAAAGGTAGAAATACCTTTATTTTTATTGACGAAATTTATTTATTATTCCAACACGAATATTCAGCAAACTTCCTATTCACTTTATGGAAAAGAGTTCGTAAGTATGGGGCTTATGCAACAGGTATTACTCAAAATGTAGATGACTTATTACAAAGTCATACTGCTAGAACAATGTTAGCAAATTCAGAGTTTATTGTAATGCTTAATCAAGCAGCAACAGATAGAGTAGAACTTTCTAAATTACTTTCAATTTCTGATACTCAAATGAGTTATATAACTAATGTAGGAGCAGGGCAAGGATTATTAAAAGTAGGTAGTAATCTAGTACCATTTATAAATCAATTTCCAACTGATACAAAGTTATACAAGTTAATGACTACTAAACCAGGAGAAAGTGACAAGTAATGACAATTAATGAATTCTTAAAACAAGAAAGATTAAAAAGAAATAAAAGTATAAGAAAGTTTGCTAAGTTATGTAAGGTAAGTAATAGTGTTATGGCTGACTATGAAAATAATGTTTTAACACCATCTATTAAAACACTTTTAAAAATAAGCAAGGCATTAGATATTGATATTTTTGAAATGTTAAAAAACACCACATATTTAAGTGATATGGAGAAATAGATGTCGGATATTAAAACAAAAGATATGAAACCTAAATCTGTTAAAACAATTGATAAAGCAGCAGCATGGACAGAAAGAATAAAAGATCCTGTAGTTTATGCTGGTGAAAAAACTAAAGATGCTACAACAGGACAAGAGAATATAGTGGATTATGGGGAAGATAAAATAAAATATACTTCTAATAGAATTAAAGATGAAACAATATATGCATCTAAAAAGGTTGGTAATTATGCTAAAGATAAAACAGTAAATTTTGCAAAGAAAAAATATCAACAAAAGAAGTTGATAAAAAATAAAGAAAGCCAAGTAAAAGGAACTGTAGACAAAGCGAAAAAAACAGTAAAGACTGCGGAAAGAACCATAAAAAATACAGAGAAAGCTGCTAAAGAAGGAGCAAAAGTAAGTAAAAAAATGTTAGAGCAAGGAAGAAAACTTGCTATTAAAACTGCTAAAGCAACAGCTAAAGGAATTAAAGTAGCAATAAAAGCAATGATATCAGCAATTAAAGGTATGATTGCAGCAGTTAAATCTTTAGTTGGAATGTTAGCAGCTGGTGGTTCTTTAGCGATGATAGCAATTATTATTATTTGTATGATTGGACTATTAGTAGCTTCAATATTTGGTATTTTCTTTTCTTCAGACAAAAGTAGTGGTAATACAATATTAATGAGTGATTGTGTTGCAGAACTTAATACAGAATTAGATAATCGAATAACAACAATAAAAAACACAACACCACATGATGAGGTTGTAATTCATTCAAAAAGAGCAGAATGGAAAGATGTTCTTTCAGTTTATACAGTTAGAGTTAATAAAGGTACAAATGATGATGAAGTAATGACTATTACAAACGATAAAAAGAAGATACTTAGAGAAGTGTTTTGGGACATGAA
>CAZKTT010000153.1:0-1567 GCA_964555755.1 uncultured Mycoplasma sp. | reverse complement strand
GAGGTAATTAATTATGTTAATACCGTCTAGAGTTAAACATAGAAGAGTTCATAGATTAAAATATGAAGGAAGAAGTAAAGGTAATCGTGAACTTAGTTTCGGAGATTTTGGACTTCAAGCACAAGAAGGTGCTTGGATTACAAATAACCAAATAGAAGCTGCTCGTATTGCTATGACTCGTTATATGAAACGTGGTGGAACAGTTTATATAAACATTTTCCCACATATGCCAAAAACTGCTAAACCACTAGAAGTTCGTATGGGATCTGGTAAAGGTGCTGTAGATAAATGGGTTGCAGTAGTTAAAGAAGGTAAAATAATGTTTGAAGTTTCTGGAGTATCAGAGGAAGTTGCAAGAGAAGCTTTAAGACTTGCTTCACATAAATTACCAATTAAAACCAAATTTGTAACAAAAAATGATAAGGATGGTGCTATAAATGAGTAAAATGGAAGAATTACGTAAACTATCCACAGAAGAATTAAATAATAAAATAAAAGAAACAAAAGAAGAATTATTTAATTTACGTTTCCAACAAGCAACAGGTAATCTTGAAAAACCTGTAAGACTTAGAGAATTAAGAAAACAAGTAGCTAAAATGAAAACTATAATTCGTGAACGCGAATTAGAAAAGGTGGAGGAGTAATATGAGAGAAACAGTTAAAAAAGAACTAGTTGGAAGAGTTGTAAGTGACAAGAATGATAAAACTATTACTGTTTTAGTAGAAACATATAAGAAACATGCTAAATATGGTAAGAGAGTAAAATATAGTAAAAAATATAGTGTTCATGATGAAACTAATAAGGCTAAATTAGGAGATAGAGTTAGAATAGTAGAAACTAAGCCACTATCTAAAACTAAAAGATTCTATTTAGCTGAAATAGTTGAAGAGAGCACAATACTATAAGGAGGTAAATTATGGTTCAACAAGAATCTCGTTTAAAAGTTGCTGACAATTCTGGAGCTCGTGAATTACTTGTTATAAGAGTGCTTGGAGGAAGTAAAGTAAAATTTGGTAATATTGGTGATGTAGTAGTAGGTACTGTTAAGAAAGCTACTCCTAATGGTACAGTTGGTTAAGGTAAAGTTGTAAGAGCAGTAGTAGTAAGAACAAAACAAGGTGTTAGAAGAGAAGATGGCTCTTATATAAAATTTGATGATAATGCATGTGTAATAATTAGAGATGATAAATCTCCAATTGGAACTCGTGTATTTGGTCCAGTTGCTAGAGAAATTCGTGATGCAGGATATATGAAAATTGTATCTCTTGCAAAGGAAGTATTATAAGGAGGATGTTAAAATGCTAAAAGTCGGAGATAGAGTTAAAGTTATGGTTGGTAAAGATAAAGGAAAAGAAGGAAAAATCATCCATACTTTTAAAAATGAAAATAAAGTTATTGTCGAAGGTATTAACATGGTTAAAAAACATATTAAACCTGATAATACTACTAAATCAGCTGGAATCATTGAGAAAGAAGCTAAAATTGATGTTTCAAACGTTATGATGATTGATAGAAAAACAAATAAACAGACTATGTAACATAGGACATCATAAGGCGTTGCTCACA
>CAZKTT010000152.1:0-1583 GCA_964555755.1 uncultured Mycoplasma sp. | reverse complement strand
TGTATTTCGACAAAAGAAGATAAAAAAAACTATCAAATGATAGTTTTTATCTTTTTTGACTTATTTAAATGCTATGAAGGCTACATTTTCTAATTGACTAAATTCTTCAATTGCTTTACTCCATACATCCTTTGATACTTGTTTATCATTTACAGTATAAGTATTGCCATTATCACTTGCTAGTATGGTTGTAGTCATACTATTTTTACTAAAACTACTTTTTGCTATATAACTATTAGCAGCTCCAGCTGAACCTTCATATTGACCATTTACTTTTAAGTTTTTAAAACCTCTATATGATTCTTTAAATCCATATACTTTTCCATCTTCATAATGTAATATTAAAACAGTTTCTCCTATATATGCTACTAATTCTTTTTCTCCAGCATTATCCATATCTAACACTGCATATTGTATTTCACTAGAATAAGGTTCATTTTTTATTATGTCATTTATATAAACGTTTTTACCATTTTTATTAATATATGGTTCTTTATTGCCAAGTATTTTTAAATATGCTTCAGTAACGTCAGAATTTTCTTCTGTTACTTCTTCCGCCTTTTGCTTATCTAATTCTTCCTTTATTTTATTTAATTCTTCTGCTACCTTTTGATTTTCGTCTTTTATACTGTTATATTCATCGTTTAATTTATTATAGTCTTTATCCATTTCCATGTATTTGTATCCACCAAAACATATTAAACCTACAAGTAAAACTATTATAATTATTAATAATGTGATTACTACTTTATTCTTTTTCATATTTTCACTCCTTAATTCATTTGAACTTCTTTAATGCTGCCATCTTGTAATTTTAAAACTGCAATTATTTTACATTTTTTAGTTGCATCTGAAACTGGAGTACAATTTTCTCCATAATACTTTTCAATATCTTTAACTTTATATTCTTTGAATTCTGATTCTTTATTTACTCCGCTATCAGAATCTGCTGTTACAACATCTACTTTACCTGAATTATAGATTACAAATGTAATATAAGTAGCATCAGTTGCTCCGACAAGATGCCTTATAAGTACTTCCGATACATCTTTTTCTGTAATATCAAGTTTATAAGCGATTGCATCCATATCTTCTTCGTTTTTATATTCATTATCTTTGCATGAATACACATTTTTTTCAAACTTAGCACCTTTACTTATTTCAGTTATACAATTTATTTTTGTGCCTGAGCCAACGCCATTGTGCTCAAGTATGTATAATTCATCATCGTAGCCTATTACATTAGCTCGATATCCCTCAGCATATACTTTAAACTCAATTTCATTATCTTTATAAACAATGTAATTGTTCTCTGAAATTGCTGCAGCTTCTTCTTTTGATTCTTTCAAATTCTTGTTGGCCTCTTCAAGTTTACTCTTCGTATCGTTATATTTGATTGTTGTTTCGTCATATTTAGTGTATCCGTAATAAATAAAACCTAATGCTCCTAGTAAAAAAACTAATAAAACTATCACTAGCACTATTAAACCTTTATTCTTCTTCATATTCTCACTCCTTATTATAAGGATACAAAATGTTGTGATTTAATACAATAGTTTTAACTTTAAATACATTATTTTTAC
>CAZKTT010000151.1:0-1597 GCA_964555755.1 uncultured Mycoplasma sp. | reverse complement strand
CACTCCTATACTCTAAGTACATTATACAATTTATTAGTATTTTTTACAAGATTTTAATAAAAAAAGAAAAGTTACATTAACTTTTCTCTTATTTTAGTAGTTACTTCTTTCATATCACATCTATTTTTAATAACAGGTGTAATTTCTCTCATAACAAGTCCCATACCCTTAGGATCAGAAGCTCCAGTCTTAGCAATTGCATCATTGATTATTTTTTCAAGTTCTTCGGCACTTAACATTTCAGGCATATATTCTTTTAAAATAGCTATTTCTTCCTCATAAGATTTAACCAAATCATCACGATTACCTTTTTTAAATTCTTCAATAGAATCATTTCGCATTTTTATTTGTTTATTAATAACATCCAGTAATAAACTTTCATTTTCTTCCCTTTTATTATTGATTTTTTCTAGTTGCATTCCTCCTTTTACTGCTCTTAGGGTATTAAGTTTAACCTTATCTTTACTCTTCATTGCCCCGATTAATTCTTGATTAAATTTTTCTAATAATTCCATATTTTTTCCTCCTTATTTAAAAAGTAGAAATTAATCATTTCTACTTCTAGCGTTTCGTTTGTTTCTTTTCCTAGAATTAATTGTATTTTGTTTTTTTTCTTCTCTCTTTACTACTCCAGGTTTATTATAAAACTTACGTTTTTTGGCTTCAGAAAGGATACCATCACGAGCACACTTTTGTTTAAACTTTTTAAGTGCACCATCTAAATTACCTTTTACAGTTACTTCGGTCATATTAAGCCTCCTTTCTTGCCTTTACTAAAGGGTATTATATCATATATAATACACAATTTCAACTTTTTTCTATTTTTTTCTAAAATGGTAATTTAAAATTACCATTAGCCATTTGTTGCATCATTTTTTTACTTTGTTCAAATTGTTTTAATAGTCTATTTACCTCTTCAACAGAACGACCACTACCTTTAGCTATTCTTTGTTTTCTACTTGCTTTTATAACGTCAGGACACTTTCTTTCTCCAGGTGTCATAGATAGAATTATAGCTTCGATATGAGCTATATCTTTTGGATCTATATTTATATTATTAAGTCCCATCTTTTTAGCTCCAGGTATCATTTTTAATAATGATTCAATTGATCCAAGTTTTTTCATTTGCTTCATTTGTGCTAAGAAATCCTCTAAATCGAATTTACCACTTTTCATCTTCTTTATAGATTTTTCTGCTTCTTTTTCATCAATTACTTCATTAGCTTTATCAACAATAGATAAAATATCTCCCATACCTATAATTCTAGAAGCCATTCTATCAGGATAAAAATAATCTATACCATCAAGTTTTTCAGAAATACCAATAAATTTAATAGGAACATTAGTTAAATGTCTTACAGATAAAGCTACACCACCACGAGTATCACCATCAAGTTTTGTTAAGATAACTCCAGTAAGATCTAAGTTATCATTAAAACCTGTAATAACATTTATAGCATCTTGCCCCATCATTGAATCAATAACAAGAAGAACTTCTTCAGGTTTTACTTCTTCCTTAATGTTCTTTAGCTCTTGCATTAATTCTTCATCTATATGTAAACGTCCAGAAGTATCTATTAATACATAATCAAATTTA
>CAZKTT010000150.1:0-1633 GCA_964555755.1 uncultured Mycoplasma sp. | reverse complement strand
TGAGTACTACTATTATATACTCCATCTCCGCCATTCAAACAATAAACTTGTCCTACAACACCTACAAGAGGAATTGGTGTAAGTTTATTCTTAGGTTCTGTATTAGAATCAGATGTTGGGCTAGAACTTCTATAAATAAAACAAAGTTCAGTCGAATCAACTCTTTTAGCGGAATTAATATTATACTTAAAGAAAACATCGGCATTCAAACCATCAGGATCAATACTAGCATGATCTATTCCGTTACTTGTCCAAGAACCAGAAGAACAAGAAAAGCCATTAGTAGATCCACCAAATCTAGTTGCTTCGCTCTGACAATCAGATAATGAAGTAAACCCAAAAGCAGCACCTTGCTTAGTACAAGAATTGAAAGCTTCATCAACAGTACCATTGCTTATTAAACAATATCCAGAATAATTTCCAGAATTTAAGTTAGCACCATTAACTAATTGAGAATTATTAGTAAAGTCAACCTTATAAATTGGATATTCATTAGTAGGATGGAACTTTAATGTCTTAGATCCTTGTAATTCAGAAGTAAATACTGCATATGAATTAGTAATTGTGTAAGAAATTATACCTGCTACAACAAGGATAGTCACACATACTACTGATAAAACCAGTTTATTAAACTCATTTACATCTTTCTTAAAAAAACTTTTTATTCTTCTAAGGCTATCTTTCATTTAGAATTACCTCCAGTATCTCTATTCTTAATAATTGTATCAAATTATTTCATTTGGTGCAATAGTTTTAAAAAAATAAGTGATAAAAACCACTTATTACATAGCTCTTTTAAATAATTTTTCAAGTTCATAATAGGAATAATTAATAATAGTAGGTCTACCATGAGGACAAGTATAAGGATTATCACAATTAAGAAGTTGTTTTATTAATATATCTGCTTCTTCTAAAGATATATAATCATTAGCTTTTATTGCCATCTTACAAGACAAAGTTATAGCAATTTTTTCATTAAATTTTTCTTTAGAAAAATCCTTTTCATTAATAATTATCTCTATTATTTTTCTTATTTTTTCTTTAGTATATTTATCTCCTAACCACACTGGATGAGATCTCACTATAATTGTATTTATACCAAATTCTTCATATTTAAAATCTAATTTATCAAAAATATCAAATTTATTCTTAAAATTTAAGTATTCTTCATTAGTTAATTCTATTTTTATAGGAACTAAAACATCAGTTATTTCACATGTTTCTTTACCTAATTCTTTTAAATACTTTTCATAGTTTATTCTTTCTTGTGCAGCATGTTGATCTATTATATGCATACCATCTTCATTTTCTCCAACTATATAAGTTTTATGAACTATACCTACAGGAGTAATAGGTTTTACTTTTTCTTTTATTTCTTGTTCTTCGTTATAACTCGTTTCATATTCATTTATATTAAAATCAAAATTTATTTCTTCATATTCTGGTTTAATTACTTCTTTTTCAAAAGTTACTTTATCATTAATAGTAGTTACCTCTTCTATATTAGTTATAACTTTATCTTCATGCTTTATTTCAGGTACTAATAATAATTTTTTTAAATCACTACTTATAGTTTTATATATTAATTCTTTTAATTCTTCTATTTTAGAGAATTTTACTTCCATTTTAGTAG
>CAZKTT010000149.1:0-1643 GCA_964555755.1 uncultured Mycoplasma sp. | reverse complement strand
GAATAATTGAAATATTTGGACCAGAATCAAGTGGTAAAACCACTGTAGCTTTACATGCTATAGCTGAGTCTCAAAAAGCCGGAGGAAGAGCAGCATTCATCGATGCTGAACATGCTTTAGATCCAGTATATGCTAAAAGACTAGGAGTTAATATTGATGAACTTTTAATATCACAACCTGATACCGGAGAACAAGCATTAGAAATTTGTGAGGCCTTAGTTAGAAGTGAAGCTGTAGATATTGTAGTAATAGATTCAGTTGCAGCTCTAGTTCCAAAAGCTGAAATTGAAGGAGAAATGGGAGACTCTCATGTTGGACTTCAAGCAAGACTTATGTCACAAGCCTTAAGAAAGCTATCAGGAACAGTTAACAAAACAAAAACAACTTGTATTTTTATAAACCAACTAAGAGAAAAAGTTGGAATTATGTTTGGTAACCCTGAAACAACTCCAGGAGGTAGAGCCCTTAAGTTTTACTCAACAATTAGACTAGATGTAAGGCGTGGAGAACAAATTAAAACTAGTGATAGTGTCGTAGGTAATAAAACAATAATTAAAGTAGTAAAAAATAAAGTTGCACCACCATTTAAAACAGCAGTAGTAGAGATTACATATGGACTAGGTATTTCCAAAGAAGGAGAAATAATTGATCTAGCAGCAGAAGCAGGAATACTTGATAAAAGTGGTGCATGGTATTCATACAATGGTGAAAAAATCGGTCAAGGTAAAGAAAACGTAAAAGCACTATTGAAAGAAAATTCAAAACTAGCAAAAGAGCTTGAAGATAAAGTGAGAACATATTATATGAACAAAAGCAGAGATTAATTCTCTGTTTTTTTTACCCAAAACTTTAGTTGACTTTTTTGCTATTTCAACTTAAAATAAGATTAGTGTTAAGTAATTGAATTGAAAATTATTTGACATAGAAATGGAGGTATTTATGAATAGTACAATGCTTTCCATTTTACTTGGTGTAGTAGGATTATTTTTAGGAATGGGATTATTACTTTTAATAAACCATTTTAGAGTAAATAATGCGGAATCTAAGATTAAGTCCTATCAAGAAAAAGCACAAAAAGAAGCAGAAAAAGTAAAAAGAGATATGCTTTTCAATGCAAAAGAAGAAGCACATAAAGTTAAGATGGACTTAGATAAAGAAATTAAAGAAAAAAAAGCTGAAATTAAGGAATCAGAAGAAAGACTTATCCAAAGAGAAAAAAATATGGATAAGAGAGATGAAAATTATCAAAAAAGAGAACAGCTTTTGGATGATCGTGAAGAAAAATTACAAGAAAAATTAAAGAAGATTCAAAATGATCAAGCTGAAATGGAAAAATTAAAACAAGAACAAATAGAACTTTTATCAAAAATTAGTGGTTTAGAAAAAGCAAAAGCTAGAGAACTGATTATGAAAAAGGTCGAAGAAGAAATGAATTTGGAAATTGCTGACTATATCAAAGAAAGAGAAGATGCTGCAAAAATAAGTGCTGACAAAGATGCAAAAGAAATGTTAGTTAACACAATGCAAAGGTATTCTTCTGAAGTTAGTAATGAACAAACAGTAACTACAATTGAACTTCCTAATAATGAAATGAAAGGAAGAATAATTGGTAGAGAAGGACGTAATATTAGAACAATCGAAGC
>CAZKTT010000148.1:0-1671 GCA_964555755.1 uncultured Mycoplasma sp. | reverse complement strand
AGGCATTAAACGTCCAGTAAATTGGTCAACTATAACGATTTTACCGTCACTTACTACATAATCAACATCTCTTTTTTGAGAGAAATTAGCATGTAATGCTTGATTGATAAAGTGAACAAGTGTTGAATTTTCTACATCATATAAATTTTTTACATTAAAAAACTTTTCAGCTTTTTTTACACCTTCATCATCAAGATTAGTCCTTTTTATTTTAGCATCAAATACATAACCTTTATTTTCTTTTAACGTTTTAGCAAATCTATCTGCTTCTAAATAAAGATTTTTATTTTCCAAGAAACCACCAGAAATAATAAGTGGTGTACGTGCTTCATCGATTAAGATTGAGTCAACTTCATCGACTATTGCAAAGTTAAGACCACGTTGTTGAACACGATCTTCTTTTTTAATAGCCATATTATCACGTAGATAATCAAATCCTATCTCGTTATTAGTAGAATATAAAATATCACAGTCATATTGTTCTCTTTTTGCTTTAGGAGATAGCTCTCTAGTGTTTAACCCTACAGTAAGCCCTAAAAATTTATGAATTTGACCCATCCATTTAGAGTCACGTTCAGCTAAGTATTCATTTACTGTAACAATATGAACACCATTTCCATCTAAAGCATTCAAATAAGCAGGTAATACTGAAGTTAAAGTCTTTCCTTCACCAGTCTTCATTTCAGCAATATTACCATAATGAAGAGCAAGACCACCAAGTAATTGAACATAATAAGGTTTTTCACCAATTACTCTATAACAAGCTTCTCTTGCCGTAGCAAATGCTTCAACAACTATATCATCTAAAGTAGAACCATTTTCTAACTTTTCTTTGAATTCTACTGTTTTATTTTTTAACTCATCATCACTCAATTTTTGATATTCTTCATCTAATTCATCGATTTGTGTAGCAATTTTTCTAAACCTTCTAAGTTCTCTTTCATCAAAATCAACTAATTTTTTTAATAATGACATATCATCACTCCTCAAGTAATTATTTTAACACTAAACTAATAAAAATAAAAGAAAAAAAGAATATTTTGATAATATTCTCTTTATTATATGAATATAAAAACAAAATATAATTTAAAAACCTAATCCATCAAGTATAATAAATGTAAAAAATGCTACCATTGACATTAATACAACACCTGCGATTAAAATCAACACCGTCATCGTACTAGAACCCATTTGATTATTTTGTCCAAGGAAATTGTCACTAGGAGAAGCCCATTCATCAGTACTCACGGCTCTGATTGGTTCAGAAGTGTTTTCTACAACAGGTGGTACACTATGCATGGGTCTTGGCCCATTAAGTGTTCTAACACGTACCTTTTCTTGAGTATTAGATTGACTATTGCTTTGTGCAGGCAAATCATTTGATAAATCTTGAGTTACCCCCAAAGAAGGATTAGTTTCTGCTTTTTTTGCTGCCATTAATTCCATAGCAGGCTCATGAAGTTCTGATTTTACACTACTTATTGCTTCTTTTTCAACCTCTAGAGACTTTTCTTCTCTAAGCGAAAACAAATCATTACGCATTATTATCACCACCTAATACTCTATTATCAATACGTCCTAAAATAACTTTTGTAATAGATTTCATTTGCTCATCTGAAAGTTCATATTCCCTAAAAGCTTCATTTATATCACTTTTTATTTTATCTGTAA
>CAZKTT010000147.1:0-1709 GCA_964555755.1 uncultured Mycoplasma sp. | reverse complement strand
AAAAAAAGATACTCTTCCAATAACTATGACTTCATATTCACCATGCTTTAGAAAAGAAGTTGGAGCTCATGGTATAGAAGAAAGAGGAATTTATAGAGTTCATCAATTTGAAAAGCAAGAAATGATAGTAATCTGTGAACCTGAAGACAGCATGGATTGGTATGAAAAAATGTGGAATTACACAGTAGAAATATTTAGAAATCTAAATATTCCTGTTCGTACCTTAGAATGTTGTTCAGGTGATCTAGCTGATTTAAAAGTAAAATCTTGTGATATTGAAGCATGGAGCCCAAGACAACAAAAATATTTTGAAGTAGGAAGTTGTTCAACTCTTGGTGATGCTCAATCAAGAAGACTTGGAATAAGAGTAAAAGGGGACAAGAATTATTATCCACACACTTTAAACAATACAGTCCTAGCCTCAACTAGATCTGTAATAGCATTCTTAGAAAACAATTTCTCAAAAGAAGGAGATATTAATATACCTGAAGTGTTAAGACCATATATGGGTGGTAAAGAAATAATAAAAAAAGTAAAATAAGTGTATAAAAAAGAATAAAAATATGTTATCCTTATAATAAGGAGGGGTAGAATGATAAATAACGATCCTAGCAATACAGAAAGCCCAGATATTCCAGTAAGTGATCAATCCGAAGACTCAGGGTCTGACTTAATTCCGGGTGGCGAAGATGATTCTCTAGAAGATGATGCCGGATTAGAAGAAGTTGTAGGAACTGATAGTGATACACCTTCAATAGATGGTATTCCTAATATCGGAGATTTTGCTTTAATGTTCAGTATAATTAGTATAATCGCGGCAGTAGTTTCTATAATATCAATAATAAGCTTATGGCGCATATTTACAAAAGCAGGAGAAGAAGGTTGGAAATCATTAATACCAATTTACAATATAATAATACTCGTTAAAATTGTAAACCTTCCAACTTCATACGTAATACTAGCACTTATTCCTCTTGTTCAAATATATGCACTAATAAAAATATTCATAGAATTGGCTCATAAATTTGGTAAAAGCACAACATTCGGTATTTTAATGGTATTATTTCCAATTGTATGCTTGCCTATGATAGCTTTAGGTAATGCCAACTATATTAATGCAGAACAAGATGATAGCCAAAATAATGGTTTCGTTGATGATAATAATCAACAAGACTTCAGTACTAATGAATATCAAAATAATGATTATTATAATAATCAAACACAAATGAATAATTACAATCAAGCTCCTTATCAACAAGTAAATAATTACCCGCCAAATGAAATGAATCAAAACAATTATCAAACACCACAAATGGGTAATGGTTCTATAAATAACAATACTAAAGTTTGTCCTAATTGTGGTTCTATAGTTCCTCTATATCAAGATGTTTGTCCAAATTGTAATAATCCATTTGGAGTTATGAATAATAATTAAAGAATGAATATATCATTCTTTTTTTATGAAACTTTACTTTTTTCCTCTTTTACGGTATAATAAGCATCACTTAAAGGGGGAACATGGATGAAAAATGACTATTACTTAAAAAACTACAAGTTCTATAAGAATACTACTTTAATTACAGCTTTAATATCTTTAGTGTTAGGAATACTTTCAATAAATAAAGCCATTTTTGGAAATCTTTATGAAACAACAGCTTATATATTAAATGCTGCAGGGATAGGTTTCATAATTGTCTCTATTACTTTAT
>CAZKTT010000146.1:0-1711 GCA_964555755.1 uncultured Mycoplasma sp. | reverse complement strand
CGTAATTCAAGAACCAGTGGTAGAACAAGCTACTGATGCTAATTCAGAGGTGTTACAAGTTCCTGGTGTAGATAATAATGAAAAGCAATAATCATTGCTTTTTTTTATTTTGTGCTGGACAAAGTAATATTTTTATGTTAATATTAATAACGTTAAACAAAGCAATCCGCTGGTAGAAATTATTATGATTGTGATAAAGAAAAGGAGTGATATATGTGGATTTGCTTGATAAAGTGGCAAATGAACAACTAAAAAGTGATATTCCTGAATTTAGAGTAGGAGATACAGTTCGTGTTGATGTTAAGATCATCGAAGGTAGAAAAGAACGTATTCAAGCATTCGAAGGAGTAGTCACAAGCCGTAAAGGTGGACAAGTTAGTGAAACATTTACCGTAAGAAAAATGTCTTATGGTGTAGGAGTAGATAGAATTTTTCCAATTCACTCTCCAAAAATAGCAAAGATTACTGTTGTTAAGAAAGGTAAAGTAAGACGTGCTAAGTTGAATTTCTTGAAAGACCGTAAGAGCGGATACAGAATAAAAGAAAGGGGAATAAAATAAGGCATGATGTGCCTTATTTTTATTAATATTAATGAATAAGAAAGCGATTAAAGAAATCATTATATATGTTAGTATAATTTTAGCAATAATTTTAATTAGGTCCTTTGTTGTTACACCTGTTAGAGTAACTGGTGCTAGCATGAACAATACTTTGTACGATGGACAAATAATGATTTTAAATAAAATTAGCTATCATTTTAATGATATAAAACGATTTGATATCGTTGTAGTGAAAACTAATGATAAAAAAATAATAAAACGTGTTATAGGACTTCCTGGCGAAACTTTAAAATATGTTAATAATACTTTATTTATTGATGGAGTTGAAGTAAAAGAACCTTTCTTGGAAGAAAAAACTGCTGATTTTGATATTAAAGAATTAAATTATTCGAAATTACCAAGAGATTGTTATTTTGTAATGGGAGACAATAGAGATAATTCAAGTGATAGTAGAATTATAGGTTGTGTTAACAAAAAACAAATTTCAGGTAAAACAAGTTTAGTCGTTTTTCCTTTTGAAGATTTTGGTGTAAAAAAATAAAAACTTAAATATAGTTTTTATACTTATCAAATAATTCTAAGATTAAATAGTAAGTGTCATCACTTACTTTTTCTTTTATCATTTTTATATATTTTATGGGATTATCAAATATGACATTATAATATTTTTGAATATGTTCATAAATAATATTTATTTCATTTTCAGATACACTATAATTATTATTTTTTATATAGTTTTTAATATCACTTTTTTTTAAGTTTTTTGTGTAACTAATTAGTATCTTTTTATATGTCAAAATGGCAACGCCATTTCAGCATCTTAATTAGTATCTTTTTATTCATCAAATCACCTATAAAATTATATGTAAGTTTTTATTTAAATAGTGCAAAATAATAGTATGAAAAAAAGAAAGAATAAAAAGAAAATATATGTTAAAGATAGTTTTAATACTAGAGTAAGAATAATTATTTGTTTTACTCTAATTTTATTTATAATTATTGGCCTTAGAATATTATATTTAAATATATATATGTCTAATTATTATAATATGAAATTAACTAATCAAAAAGAAACTATTGTTGAAGGAGAAAGTGTAGCTAGAGGAAGATTCTTAGATCGTAATGGTAAAGTTTTAGTAGATAATAAAGTT
>CAZKTT010000145.1:0-1765 GCA_964555755.1 uncultured Mycoplasma sp. | reverse complement strand
TTTACTTGGAAAAGAAACAAATGAACCTAAAGAGGAACAAGGAGCTAAATTAACTGAAGAAGAAGTTGAAGCATTGCATGATAGTTTAGTAGTGGGAAATACAGATTTGTATTTTGATTCACCTGTTAGTATAGATACAATCGAAGGCAATGAGGTGTTACCTTATGTGTTTGCTAAGTATTGCGAAAAAAATGGTATTAATACTGATCAAGTTAATGCAGATATTTCTATTTCTAAAGATGAAATTGATAAAGAGTTTAAGCTGTTGTTTAATACTGATAGAGTTATTGAACCTGTGGAAAAGATGCAATATATTGATAATCAAGGAGCATTTTATTTTATGTATGACAAAAACGATAATAAGTTTCATTTAAACTCTGTAATGAATGGTGTAGACAAAAAATATTCTAGCCAATCTAGAATGGTTAAATATGTTTTGGGTGAAACCAATCTTTATATTTATAGTAAAATTGTTAGATGTATGGCAGATAAATGTTATGCTTCATTACCAATTGGCGGTGAATATAATCAGGCTGTTTTGAGTTCACGTGAGATTAAATATCCTTCTGAACCAGATTATACTATAACTGTTGATGCTAATATTTATAATACAGATACTAAAACTATTGATTTTGATTATGTGTTTGAAAAGTATAGCGATTTATTTCCTTTGTACAGAACTACTTTTACTATAGGTACTGACGGGGAATTCCATTGGTATAAGTTTGAACTTGCAGATTAATAAAAGCGCTTAGCGCTTTTTTTCTTTTTGTTGAAAAAAATTTTTAAATAATATATTATATAGGTATGGTTTGTGATTGTTTAATAGAATTAGCACATGTTTTTTATGATAAGACTTTTACTTATAAAATACCTGATAATTTGGAAGTAAAAGTTGGTATGAGAGTTCAAGTTCCTTTTGGCAAACAAATACTTGAAGGTTTTGTTATGTCTATATATAAAGATAAAGGAGATATGGAATTAAAAGAAGTAATTAAATGTGTTGATAGTTATCCTGTTTTAAATAAAGAATTATTAGAACTTGGTAAATATATAAAAAATACAACTTTATCTTCTTTAATGGCTTCTTATCAAGTTATGCTTCCTAAGGCTTTAAAAGCTAAGAATAAAACTAATATTGGTATTAAGTTTGATAAGTATGTTAGATTAAATGATAAAATTGATTTAAATGAAATAAAACTTAATGAGAGTCAAAGTAAAATTATTGATTTATTAAACAAAGATCATGTTGTTAATAGAACTATATTAAATAATATTTCTTCAAGTAGTGTTAAAACACTTTTAAAGAAAGAAATACTTATAGAAGAAGAGATAGAAAGATATCGTTATGAGATTAATTCTAGTGAGAAAAAAGATTTTGTTTTGAATAGTGATCAAAACAAAGCTTTTGAATCTATAAAACAGAGTTTAGATAAGAGTAATACTTTTTTAATATATGGTGTTACTGGTTCTGGTAAGACAAATGTTTATATTAAACTAATAGACGAAGTAATAAAAAGAGGTAAAACAGCACTTTTCTTAGTGCCAGAGATTTCTCTTACTCCTCAGATAATAAATAGATTTACATCTTATTTTGATGATATTGCAGTACTTCATAGTAGACTTTCTCAAACTGAAAAATACGATGAATGGCGTAAGATAAATGAAGGTAAAGTAAATATAGTTATTGGTGCTCGTAGTGCTATTTTTGCACCTTTGAAAAACATTGGAATAATAATTATTGATGAAGAACACACTTCTAGCT
>CAZKTT010000144.1:0-1828 GCA_964555755.1 uncultured Mycoplasma sp. | reverse complement strand
TCTATTGATAAAGCTTTATTAAAATATTCTAATGAATCATCATATTCTTCTAATTTATATAATATTGTTCCTTTATTTATTATGTTATTAATATTGTCTGGATTTATTTCTAATGAATTATTTAAATATGTTAATGCTTTAAAACCACTTACATTCAAAGTACCATATAAAGATTTTTGTTTCCAAGTTATATATGATACTCTACCAAAACCATTAGTTTTTAAATTAGTAGAATTACTCCAAGTACTAGATGAAACTTGAGAGTACTTACTATTTAACCTTTTACCATTTGTAGTATTTAAATACTTCTTATTTAAAAATGTTTTTAATTTATTAAACTCATCTAAATATTCAATATAATAATTTGAAGAAGAACCTTTATATATAGCCTTATATATGTAATTGTTAGCCAACACTTCCATTTTTGGATCAAAACCAGCATAAGTAGAAGTTCCAGGATTTACCCAACTTCCTGTATCAGAGAAACTGCTTCTTGTCCACTTTGCATTTGTTCCGTTATTAGCATCAATAACAATCCAGTTTCCATCGATATAAGCTTCAGCCCACCAGTGTGTTGTTCTAGCTAAATCAGTACTAGTTTTATCTTGATAAATAGTCACAGGATTTGAAACATGGAAACCATTAACCAATCTAACAGGTATATCTTGAACTCTAGCAAGTGCAGCAACTAAAGAAGCAAAACCTTGACATGTAGTAGCTACCCTACCTTGGTCGTCGCTATTAGCACTAGCTATTTTATTTTCATGATTATATAAATTCAAATATGGATTAGAATATTGATATTTTCCTTGAGAGAAAGCTAAACTATCATAATAAAAATTATCAGTAATATATTCATATATCTTTTCCAATTTAGAATAATCGTCTTCAGCATCAGCAACAATATTATTTGAAAGATTTTTAATATATGCAAGCATTGTGCTATCTAGATAAGAATATACCCCAGTCTTAGGATTCTTAAAAACAAAAGCTATATCATTTAAGTATTTATCTCTATAACGTAAATATGATCCTTTATAATCTTTTACCATATTAGTAGTAGTTTCATATTTTCGTTGCCAACTTTCATTATTTTTTATAACATCATTATAAACAATTAGTTTAGGATTATTGTTTTCACCTTCTGCTACTTTAAGCAAGAATTCTTTATAGGCATATGAACCATTCGAAGCGCCTAAGCTACCTTGATACCAACTAACACCAGGTGATACATCTGCATCTTCTGGAGTTGTAGCTCTAGCTATAGTTAAATGATAAATGCCAGGTTCCATATTCTCCACAGCGTTATATCCAGGTCTGCTACCCCATGTTTCATAACCTTGGGTAACATATCCTTTATCGTCGATTACTTCTGGTGTATCGTAATTACCTTCTGAAGTATTTATTCTTATATAAAACTCTCCATTTTCATCTGGTGTGACGAAAGTAGTTGTAGAATAAACACCACTTTTATGTTTTGATATCCTTATACAGAAGCGGTAAGTATTAATTTTAGTTTTTCCATAGACATAAACAGTATTATCTTCGTCCAAAGGAGTTTCTACTATGTAAAATTCATTAGGATTATCAGAAGATAACACAGTATCAGTTACACTAGGAGTAGGAACAGATTTTACATCTGAAGAAACACTGTTAACAAAAATAAATGTTAAAATCAAAACTGAAAAAACAACTGCTAGTTTCTTTATCATTATTATCACCTAGTATAATTATACTTTAAGCATTGCAGAATAGCAACAATTACAAAAAAATGTTTTACATATTGACAAAAGAAAAAAACAAAGTATAATTATAAGTGTCCTTGAAA
>CAZKTT010000143.1:0-1863 GCA_964555755.1 uncultured Mycoplasma sp. | reverse complement strand
TTATAGTATAGAGACTAATTATAATAAAAATACTATTTATTATAAACAAGAACACTTATTTACATTATTAAATAATAGTATTAAAAATTCTATTGATATACTATTAAATATATTTGGTCTTATAACGTTCTGCTTGATACTAACGAATTTATTATTTGATAATACAAATAGTTTATTAACTATATTAATAAATGGTCTAATTGAAATGACAAGTGGCATAAAATATTTATCAATAAGTGATTTAAATACGATAATAAAACTATCTTTAACAATGTTTTTTCTAAGTTTCGGAGGTTTATCTGTTCACTTTCAAATAATGAGTATATTAAACAAAAAAAAGGTAAAATATTTACCTTTCTTATTAGCAAGAATACTGCATGGATTAATAAGTGTTATTCTACTGTTAATTATATTATTAAACAAGTGGATATGAAATTCTAAATCCATAATTCTTAGGATTATCCGTTATAAATAATGGATAATTTATTTCTAAAATTCTTTCATCACTGTAATATGTAATATATGTTTTATCTGAACCAGTTGGATCTATAGTAAACGATAAAGGCATCAAATCAAGAGTATCTGGTAATGGATCGTATATAATAGTTGAAGTAGAACCATCAACAGATTTTTCACCATATAAAACTCCATAATCCTTTGTTTTTAAAAAGTCTGGTGAGTTAGTAGATTGAGCATATTCTCTATCAAGTAAAGCAACTACTCCTAAATTTTTAGTATTTTCATTTACATAAATCAAACAAGGGTATATCATATGACAATAATTTTCGTTAAAAGTTTTAGTATTATAATTATAACTTCCATTTTCTAATGAAATGTTTTCATTATCATCATAAGTATGAGAAGTAGTAACTAATTCCCATTTACTATTAGAAGAACTCTTTATAAACAAATATTTTGGTTCAGCTTTTAATAAATTATAATGAATATGATTGTTTGTAATAGAAGAATAAGCATTTACTTCTTTAGCAACTTCCCTTTCTTCCATTTGATTCTTAACACTTAAAATCAAATTATATAAACCAATTACTACCGCCATCAAAAGAGCGAAAGTAACAATCAATTCAACTAAAGTCATTCCTTTATTGTTCATATCATCCTTCCTCCCCTGAACTAATCTTTTTAATATATTTTTCAGAATAATTAATGTCATTAGCATATTTTAAATATATAAATCCTTCTGCATCTGGGCCAGTAAGTGTTGAACAATTATTTTCATTAAAAGCAGTACACCAATCTGTGTCAAGAAGTTCACTATAATCGAGAATAGCCTTAGCTTTAGTATTGGCAAAATTAGGGTTGTCAGCAAAAGCATAGGAATTAATCATTTGTACACCTTTTGGAATAGTTATTTCGGCAGTAGCATTAGGATTAAACGCTCCGGCAAAACTATCCTTTCCAATTACATTAAGTTTTGAACTAGTTGGTGAAATGATTACTTTACTTAAAGAATTATTAAGGAAAGCTTTTTCTTTTATAGTTGTTACATTATCTGGAATGGTTAAATTGCCGAAAAGATTTGAACTGTTAAATGCATTCTGAGGAATATTAAATTCAGAATCACAATTTGGTAAAGTTAATGATATACCTGAACTGTTTTCGAAAAACATCTGACTACTAGCTAAGGTTAAATCAGTACCAAATTCAACAGGACAAAATCTTTTATTAAAGGTAATGGAACTAAGTTGATTATGAGCAAACACCTTGGTACCAGAAAGTTTTATTTTAGAATAATTATCATTCTTAAAATCTATACTTTTTATCTTAGCATTATCAAATGCTAGACCTTCTATTTGTATTATTTGGGGAGCAGTTGCACCCGGTTCTCCTGTATCAGGTATTTCT
>CAZKTT010000142.1:0-1865 GCA_964555755.1 uncultured Mycoplasma sp. | reverse complement strand
GTTGATCCAAGCGCTGTAGCAGTTGCTGCTGCTCCTGCTGCAGGTGGAGAAGCTGAAGCTCCAAGTAAGCAAACTGTAGTACTTAAGAGTGCTGGAGCTGCTAAAATTAATGTCATTAAAATAATTAGAGAAGTTACTGGATTAGGACTTAAAGAAGCTAAAGATATAGCTGATAATGGTGGAAATGTTAAAGAAAACATTCCAAGTGAAGAAGCTAATGAACTAAAAACTAGACTTGAAGAAGCTGGTGCTGAAGTAGAACTTAATTAATTTTTGATGAAAAGCCTATCGTGAGATTGGCTTTTTGTGCTATAAAGGGGAAGATAAAATGGACCATTATTTTACTAATAATGAAGTTAAAAGTAACCTTAGAAAAACGAATGTTAAAGTTAATGAAAGAACGTTTACTTTCTATACTGACAATGGAGTTTTTTCAAAGAAAGGACTTGATTTTGGGAGTAGGGCTTTAATTGAATCATTGCTTGATTGTGATATAAGAGGTAATGTTTTAGATGTCGGATGCGGTTATGGTGTTATAGGAATTATTTTATCTTCTTTTTTTGAAGTGTCTTGTGACATGATTGATATTAATAAACGTGCTATTCATTTAGCAGATATGAATATTAAAGAGAATAATGTTAAGAACATTCACTCATTTTATAGTAATATTTACGATAGTATCGATAAGAAATATGATTTTATTATAACTAATCCTCCGATCAGGGCAGGTAAAAAGATAGTTTATGATATTTTGTTTAACGCTAAAAAATATCTTGTTCCTGGAGGACAATTGTACTTCGTTATGAATAAAGATCAGGGAGCAAAAAGTGCTATAAAAGATCTATCTTTTGTAGGAGTAGTTGAGGTTATAAAAAAATCAAAAGGTTTTTATGTAATAAAATGCATTTTCAATTGACAAGTTGCTAAAAGTATGTTAATAATATAAGTTGGTATTTACCCGGCTCAGGGTATGAAAGATTTTTGAAAATTTGAAAGTAGGGGTGAATTTAGTGGCATACAAAATGATTAACTGTGGTGACCACCGTAAAAGAAGAAGTTTTTCTAGAATTAAAAATAGTTATGAATTAACTGACTTACTAGAAATACAAAAAAAATCGTATAATTGGTTTGTACAAGAAGGTATTAAGGAAGTATTTGACGATTTATTCCCAGTAGAAAATTTTGCTGGTACTTTATCATTAGAATTTGGTGATTATCATTTTGATGAACCAAGATATTCTATTAAAGAATGTAAAGAAAGGGAAGCTACCTATGCCGCACCTTTAAAAGTTGATGTTAGGCTTTTTAACAATGAAACTGGTGAGGTAAAAGAACAAGAAATTTTCTTAGGTGATATGCCTTTAATGACAGAAGCTGGAACTTTTGTTATTAATGGTGCAGAAAGAGTTATAGTATCACAACTCGTGAGATCACCAAGTGTTTATTTTAATAAGGAAATAGATAAAAATGGTAGACTTTTAATTACTTCTCAAATTATCCCAACACGTGGAACTTGGCTTGAGTTTGAAGCAGATGCCAGGGATATTTTGTATGTAAGAATTGATAGGACAAGAAAAGTTCCTTTAACTACTATGCTTAGAGCTTTTGGAATTAGTAGTGATGAAGAAATAATTAATTTATTCGGTAAAGATGATTTTATTGAAAATACTATTGCTAAAGACTCTACTAGAAATACAGATGAAGCATTAATTGAAATATATGAGAAATTGAGACCAGGAGAACCTGCTACTCTTGATAGATCAAAGAATCAAATAATTACTAGATTTTTTGATGAATTTAGATATGATTTATCAAAAGTAGGTAGATATAAATATAATAAAAAACTAAATGTTTTATATAGATTA
>CAZKTT010000141.1:0-1884 GCA_964555755.1 uncultured Mycoplasma sp. | reverse complement strand
ATTTAAAAAGATCAACTTGTAAGGTAGAAAAGTATTTTGAAGAAGAACCTGATAATATAAATAAAGAATATGAGGAAGTATTTTTAAATAATTAGTATTTTCTTTTATTATATTCATTATGTCATTTACTTTAAAGTTACCTACTCCAATTATAAACATGTTTTCTGGAGTATAAAAACTATTAAAACAAAGTTCTAAATCTTTTTTAGTTATACTTTTTATATCATCATCGCTACCTATTATTTTATTGCGATATGGATCTTTGATAAAAGTATTGGTTTTCAGTTTTTCACCTAGTATTACACCTGGATTATCTTTAGTCATACTAGCTTCTTCTAGTATTATTCCTTTTTCTTTTTCTACTAATCCATCATCAATATCTAAGTCTTTTAGCCAATTTAATAAATATGTTAAGCTTTTTTTAATGGCTCTATTTCCTGTAATATAGTAATTAGTAAATTCATATGAAGTACTAGCATTAACTTCTACTCCATATTTTTGGAAAAAATTAAAGGGATCAATTTCTCTTTCAAATAGTTTGTGTTCTAAAAAATGAGCTATTCCAGTTGGCATTTTATAAAGAGTGTTATTTACTTTAAACATGGTGTTTCTTCCCCCAAATTTTGTTCCATAAGAAAAATAGAAATTACGCATATCACGCATAGGAACTAAATAGATTTCTAAACCATTAGCAAGTTTTTCATAATAAATTTTTTCTTTGAAATTATTAATATTTATTTTTTCCATCTTATCCTTCCTCTACTAAAAGTATGGTATCAATGTCTATTTTTCTAGCAATTATTATTACATCATCTTTAGTAACTTGTTTTATTTTTTCTTTTTGTATTTTAATACTATCTGTATCAAAATAAAGGTTGCTGAAATAATAATCTAAAATATCTATTTGATGGTCATCAAATTCTTTTAAAACACTTAATAATAAAATTTTTGCGTTCTCTACTTCCTTTTTTGTAAATCTGCCCATTTGCATGTTTTTAAGTTCTTTGAAAATAGATTCTTTTGTCATATCATAGTTATTCTTTGATATTCCTGCATGTATAAAATACATACCATCTAAGCGGTTAAACACAGAAGAAATGTTATAAGCATATGAAAGTTTTTCTCGTATGTGTCTAAATAGTTTAGAGTTTGGAGAATTTCCAAAAATAATATTAAAAATCATTGTTTTATATTTTCTATCTTCATAAGAAATATTTTTTAATGATCCACCCATAACTAGTTTTGATTGTTTAAAACTAGAAGGTTTTCTTGTTTCAGTAAACTCTTTGCTATATTCTAAATATATATCATTCTTTTGGTGAACTTTTCCACATGCAGTAAAATACTTATCAATAATCTTTTCCATTTTATCGAAATCAAAATTACCTATTACTAAAATATCAATATAATTATTTTTAAAGAAATTTTTATAATACGTATATAAATTGTTACAGTTGATTTTATTTAAATCATCTAGATTACCTTTCAATGAAGAGTCGTAATAAGAATTACCAAGTAGTTTTTTATATTCAGAAAAACTTACAAAAGTAGGATTTTCTTTTTCCATTTTAATTGAAGATTTTACTTTTCTATTAACAATATCAAAAGTTATTTTATCAAATGATGAATTGTTAACATTAGGATTTAACATAATATCGAAATAAAATTCTAATGCGTTAGAAATTAAACCTTGTTCTGTATACTTATCCTCAATAACTGACATATTAACTTCATTAAATATATATCTACTTTTACGATAACTATTACTATTTAAATTAATACCATATAAATCAGCTTTCTTTTTTGTGATATCTTTATTAGTGGGATAGTTTTTTGAAGAAAAGTAAAGATTACTAAATAAAACATTTCTTAGCGTTAGTTCAT
>CAZKTT010000140.1:0-1905 GCA_964555755.1 uncultured Mycoplasma sp. | reverse complement strand
TTTTTTGAAGAAAAGTAAAGATTACTAAATAAAACATTTCTTAGCGTTAGTTCATCATTTTTTAACTCATCCCAAAAAACTGTTTTTATAAAAACAGTTTTAAATTTTGTACTTTTAATAAAGTGTAAACGATATCCGTTTTTTTCTATCATTTTTGTTTCCATTTAACACTCCTAATAATAGTATAACTCATTTTTACTTAATTATTGATTCTAAAACAAGTTTCATTGCCTTAGTAAAACTTTTTTCTCTTTCTTCAGAAGATAATTCTTTGAAATCTGAATCTGAAACAGTAAGAACAGACGTAGCTTCTTTACCTAGCTTTTTAGCATTATACAGTAAGCCAAATGTCTCCATTTCAAGTCCTACAGCATTTTCATTTATAGAATCAAAATCATCAAAAGAATAGAATATGTCTGTAGTATTAATTAGTCCAGTGAATACTTTAATACCTAATTCATTACTAGCTTTAATTATTTTATCGTTTAAATATTCTGAAGAAGAAATTTCATTTATTAATTGTCCGCTTGCACTATAGGAAAAGTTAGAAACTGTACAAGCTGATGTAGCTACTATAATATCACTTACATCTATTTCAGCTTTTAATGTTTTACAAGATCCTAATCGGATAATGTTTTTTACATCATAAAATTTAAATAATTCATATGAATAGATTCCTATGCTAGGCATTCCCATACCAGAAGCCATTACTGATACTCTTTTGTTTTTATAATTTCCAGTATAAAGATAAGCACATCTAACATCACTTACTAAAACTGGGTTATCTAAAAAGTTTTCAGCAATAAATTTTGCTCTTTTAGGATCTCCTGGCATTATTACTATATCTGCTACTTCTTCTTTTTTTGCACTTATATGTGGTGTCATAAACTACCTCCTTAAATCTAAACTGTTATTCTTCATCTTCTAGTTTTACTAAAACTTCTCTTGGTTTTGAACCATTCTGAGGTCCTATTATTCCTCTTTCTTCAAGTAAATCTATTACACGTGCTGCTCTATTATATCCAATTTTAAACTTTCTTTGTAATAAAGAAGCACTTGCTTTACCTTGGGTTATTACAAATTCTACTATGTCATTATATAGTGGATCGTCATATTCTTCTTTATCATTACTAACAGTATTATCTTTTATTTCTTGATCAACAGAATCTAGATTCATAAAGTGTTGATCAAACGATGCTTTTTGTTGAGATATTGTATAATCAACTACTTTTTTAATTTGTTCTTCACTTATAAACGCACCTTGAATTCTATCTGGTGAGTTTTCTCCCATAGGCAGGAATAACATATCACCTTTTCCTAATAGTTTTTCGGCTCCCATCATATCTAAGATTGTTCTTGAATCAATTTGTGATGAAACTGCAAAAGCAATACGTGATGGAATATTAGCTTTAATTAAACCAGTTATAACATCAGTTGATGGCCTTTGTGTTGCAATTATTAGGTGAATACCTGCTGCTCTAGCCATTTGAGTAATACGCATAATTGAATCTTCTACTTCTTTTCCTGCGACTAACATAAGGTCAGCAAGTTCATCTACTATTACTACTATATATGGCATTCTAGCAAGTTGTTCATCTTCTGGTAATTTTTTATTTTTACTTTCAACTAGTTTATTGTATCCAGTTATATTTTTTGTCCCGTATTCTTCAAACAAGTCATAACGTCTTTCCATTTCTGCTACTGCTCTTTTCAAAGCCACAGATGCTTTTCTTGGATCAGTTACTACTGGAGTTAACAAATGAGGTATTCCGTTATATATTCCAAGTTCAACTTTTTTAGGATCAACCATTACAAGTTTTACTTCATCGGGACGGGCCTTCATAAGAATTGAAATAATCATGGTGTTAATACATACTGACTTCCCTGAACCAGTTGCTCCTGCAA
>CAZKTT010000139.1:0-1923 GCA_964555755.1 uncultured Mycoplasma sp. | reverse complement strand
TCTTTTTCCTTTGGTTTTATAACAACATGTCTTTCTGGTCCTTCACCTTCAGATTCAGTTATTACATCTTTTGAATTTGTTAATATGTTATGAATTATTCTTCTTTCAAATGAATTCATTGGTTCTAAATGAGCTTCTATTTTTGTTTTTGCTACATCTTTAGCAGTATATTTTGCATTTTTTTCAAGTCTTACTCTTTTATTAGCCTTATAATCATTTACATCTACAACAAAACGATAATAAGTTCCTAATTCTGTATTTATCATTTGTGATGCTATTGTTTGAAGTGCATCGATCGTTCTTCCATTTTTTCCTATTAATATTGCTACATCTGGTGCTATTAAATTGAAATATGGTACTTCTTCTCTTGTTTTCATTTCTAGTTTTGCTTCAACACCCATAGCTTTAACTATTTTTAATAAATATCTTTTTATTTCATTATTTAATTCATATTTTGTAATTGCTAGTACTTCTACTTTTTTACCAAATAGTTTTTTCTTTTCTTCTTTTTCTACTATTAAAAGTTCATCTTCTTTTGCATTTAAAGTGCTTGTTGCTAATTCAATTGCTTCTTCTTTTGTTTTTCCAGTAAATATTTGTTTATTCATTCTTTTTCATTCTCCTTCCTAAGGCATAGTTTTGAATAATTGTAAATAATGATGTTGTTATCCAATAGAATGCTATTGCTGTTGGCAAGGTGAATGACATAAATCCAATAAATACTGTCATACCAACTGTCATCATTTTTTGTTGTCTTTCCATTTGTTCATTCATTGCCATTGATGGATTAAACTTATATGAAAAATAAGTAGCTGCCACTAAAAGAATACAAACTATTATATAATACCATGCACCATTTGTCATTCCTGTTAAAGGTGTTGTTCCCATTTTTAGTCCTATAAATGATTCTTCAAAGATAGCTGGTACTCTGTTTATTGCTTCCCAGAATGCAAATAGAATTGGTATTTGGATAAATGCAAATAAACATCCTGATAAAGGTTTTATTCCATATTTCTTATAAACAAGCATCATTTCTTGGCCTTTTTTAGCTGCAGATTCTTGATCATTTTTACCTTTATATTTTTTTTCTATCCTATCAAGTTCTGGTCTTGCCTTTTTCATATTTTGTGATTGCATCATAGATTTTCTAGTTAATGGGAATAAAATTCCTCTTAGCAGTAATGTTATTATTACTATTGATATTGCTGTTGATCCTACTATTGTACCTATTTTTACTATTGAATATCCTAGAGGTCTTACAAAAAATGTATCCCAAAAACCTTCATTTTTACCAGTAATACTCATTTTTTTACATTCTGGTAATTTATCTATATTTACTTTATTTTCTTTATATATTTTGATCATTTTGGTATTTGTTGGTTTACATATTATATTTTTAGTTATTGTTTGACCTGTTTCAGTGTTTTTAACAATTTTGCCATCTGAATCTTTTAATGTTTGTGTACAACCTGTTAATGTTATCAACAAAACTATCAATACTAGTATTTTAGTTGCTTTTTTCTTCATAATTTTTCTCCCTTATCTTTTCAAAATTTTTAATTAATTCTCTTTCTAATTCTTGATATTTTAAGTCTATTACTGTTTTTTTTGCTATTATTATATAATTGTTGTCATTTTCATATATGCTTTTATTATTATCTATTATTGATTTTATTCTTCTTTTTATTTTGTTTCTAGTAACGGCGTTTCCAAATTTTTTTACGAACGTAATTCCAAATTTTGGAATATTATCATTGTTTTCTTCTTTATTTATTATGAAATAAATTGTGCTAACACCTTTCTTATTCTTTATAATTCTATTGTAATCTTCACTTTTTTTGACTATGTTTATCTTTTTCATTTTTGCCTCCATAATCAAAAATCCACTTCTTAGTGGATATTATTTTGATTAATTTTTTATAT
>CAZKTT010000138.1:416-1957 GCA_964555755.1 uncultured Mycoplasma sp. | reverse complement strand
TAATAAAAGAAAATACTAATTATTTAAAAAAATCAACTAGTAAGGTAGAAAAGTTTTTTGAAGAAGAACCTGATAATATAAACAAAGAATATGAGGAAGTATTTTTAAATATTGATGTTCCTAGAGTAGGAGTAGCATATAAATTCAATAAAAAAATATTTGATAAACTAAATATTACACCATATGAACTTGATGTATACCTTCATATTTTAATAAATGTAGGATTAGGTATTTCTTCTAGAATACGAGAAGAATGGTTGAAAAAAGGATTATACATTGAAGCATCTTACAAAATGATAGAAAGTGATACTCACTATATGATAGAATTTGATGCTCTTTCAAATAAATGTGATCTTCTTCTTGATAATTTAAAAAAATATTTAAAAGACATAGAAATAAATGAAGAAGATTTTGAAAGAGAAAAAAAGATGTGGATAGCAGGCGAAATAAAAAGTTCTATCAGTATTTATGGTGTTGCATATAATATTGTAGAAGACATATTAGATTATGATAAGTTTATTCCTAACAAAATAGATATCTTTAAGAATTTAAGATTTGATGTTTTAGAGGAAATAAAAAAGATTTTAGTTTTTGACAAATGTGCAGTAGTTAAAATAATGTCAAAATAAATATCAAATTTCATAAAAAAAGTATAAAGTTCTTGCACTTAGTACTTTTTTTTGCTATCATTTATTTAGAGTAAGAGGGAGTGATTTAATGAATATAAGTATGTTTTTTGTATTTCCTGGATTACTAATTACTATAGGAGTCATACTTCTAATATTATCGATTGTAATAATATTTATCGCATACAAATCAGAAGCTAATATAGAAGTAGATGCTTCTTTACTTACTCCATTTGATGATGAAAATAGTGGAATTAATATAAATAAAAGAAAAATTAATACTAATAAACATATATATGATAGTAATTTAGTAGAAGAACAACCTGCAATGAGAGAACAAACTCCTAAGAAACAAACACCTAAACCTGAACCAAAAGAAAACCCAGTAAAAGAACAAAATAAAGATATTTTTGAAGAAGAATTTGAAGAACCTAAAAAAGCTACTGCTACTAAACCAGTAAACGTTGATAACAATGATGATGACGATATAGAACTTTTATAAGTTCTTTTTTTTATAAAAAAAGAAGCTATTTTGCTTCTACTATTAGTTTAATTGCAGTTCTTTCTTCACCATCAATAGTTATATCACTAAATGCTGGAATGCATATTAAGTTCTTACCACTCGGTGCAACGAATCCTCTAGCTATTGCTATACCTTTTATTGCTTGATTTAGAGCACCTGCACCAATTGCTTGAACTTCAGCTATATTTTTATCTCTTATAACATTAGTTAAAGCACCTGCTACTTTATTAGGATTTGATTTTGATGATACTTTTAAAATATTCATAATTATTCATTCCTTTCTTATATATTAATACTATTTTTATATAATAAAAAAAGAACTTGTTTTTTTAATAAAAATATCTTTAAAAAAATTTATTATTATTATATAATGTTATTATATGGAGGAAGAT
>CAZKTT010000138.1:0-406 GCA_964555755.1 uncultured Mycoplasma sp. | reverse complement strand
AAAAGAAAAAAAGAGTAATAAATCTTATTTGGATAATTATTGATATTATTATTATATTGCTAGTAGCATATATAGTAGTAGGTTATTTCAATTATAATAATATAACTAAATCTAAAGATCCAATATTCGATGGAGAAGTTAAAACTTATAATTCAGAAGTAGGCAATGTTACAGTTTATGATTATACAGTTTATAAAATAGTAAAACATGAAATTCCGAAACAAAATATTTCATATGCCATGAAATTATGGTTTATGGAGGATATAAAATAATAAATGATTAAAGATGTATTTCTGTCTTTACTAAAAGGTGGGTTAGTTGGAATATTCGGATTAGTACCAGGAGCTAGTATTGGCTCCTTATTACTATGCTTTAATAGTTATAATGATGCAACTGAAGGGTTCAG
>CAZKTT010000137.1:0-1986 GCA_964555755.1 uncultured Mycoplasma sp. | reverse complement strand
TAAGTCAAAAAAGATAAAAACTATCATTTGATAGTTTTTTTTGTCTTCTTTTGTCGAAATGCACACATATTATCCTTGTTATAGTATAATTATCTAGGTGATTTTATGAACAATGAAAATATAATAAGTTTGTTTGATGATATGATTAGTAATACTAGGTATTCAAAACTTAAACTAAGCTATCATTTTATAAATAATAATTGACAAATAACGTCTTTTTCTTTAAAATATATGTAGTAAAGGTTGGTGATAAAGTGAACCAAAATTTAAATTTAACCCAAGAAGATATTTTGGAAAAAGAATTTAAAATTGATACTAGAGGTTATAGATTAAAAGAAGTGGATCAGTTTTTAGATTTAATTATTGCTGATTATAATACTTTAATTGAAACAATAAAAAAACAAGAAAGAGAAAAAGATAAATTAAGTGAAGAAATCATAAGATTAAAACAACAAGTAAGAGATGCTTCAGTAGATGCAGAACTTGCAAAAGCATCATCTAAAGAAACTGCTACTTCTGTTAATAATGTTGATATTTTAAAGAGACTTTCAAATTTAGAAAAAATCATTTATGGAAACAAAGAATAATAACATTTAGACAAACGCTGCAACTAGTTGTAGAGGAAAGTCCATGCTCACAAGAGCTGCGATGCTCTTAGTGTTTGTGCTAGGGGAAAAAATAACCCTAGGGAGAGAAATCTCACGGCTTCGAAATAACCTAAGTTTTTTAATATGGTTAAAGTAGATATAAAAGTGCCATAGTGACGATGTGTGTCAGAAATGATACAAGTGGAACGAGGTAAACCCCGCAAGTGAGAAACCCAAATTATGGTAGGGGAGCTTTGATAGGGAAATGAACTGAATCAAGGATCGAAAGATAGATAAATGTTTGTCGCCTTAGCGGTACAGAACATGGCTTATTAGTGTTATTATAAAATAGAGGTGTAATATGAAAAAAATCGGAGAAAACTTTAAAGAAGCACGTGAAAAAATCGGAATCACAATTGAAGAGGTTTCTAATGATTTGAACATAGATGAAATTTTATTGGAAAATCTTGAAAATGGTAATCACAAAGTTTTTAAAGATGTAATCGAATTAAAAGATACGATAAAAGCTTATTGTAAATATCTAGGACTTGACGATGAAAAGATGTTAGAGGATCTAGATGATTTTTTATTCGAAAAAACATCAAAAATAAGTGTAGAAGATATACAAGAAAGAATAAAAGAAGAAGAAAAAAAGAAAGTAGAAAAAAAGATTAAAACACCATATACTATTGAACCTGAAAAGAAAAAAAGTATGATTTTAGTAGTAATTTTATTTTTAATTTTAATAATCTTAATAATTTTTTATGTTCTTCTTAAACAATTATTTATCTAGGAGGTATTTATGAAATTTAATGTTCCAACTAAGCTAACTTTTTTAAGAATTGCTTTGGCATTAGCTATAATTATATTACTAATTTTTCCTTTCTATAGAGTTGGTTTTGAGTTTAAAACATTTTTATTCCATGACATTTTAATAGATGTTAGATATATATTATGTGGAGTTATATTCTTATTAGCATCATTTACTGATTATTTAGATGGATATTTAGCAAGGAAGAATAAAGAAGTTACTGATTTTGGTAAATTCTCAGATGCTATAGCAGATAAAATTCTTGTTAATTCAGTATTAATTATTTTTGCAGCACAAGGATTTATTCCAGCTTTAATTCCTGTTGTGGTAATTGTAAGGGATATTGTGGTAGATGCTATAAGAATGAATGTAGCTAGTAAGGGAGTAGTTCAAGCTGCTAAAATGAGTGGAAAAATAAAAACAGCTTCTCTTATGATAGGAATAGTACTTTTATTTTTCTATAACTTACCGTTTGAATTATTTGGATTCCAAGTAGCGAAGTTTTTCATATATTTTGGTACTTTAATGTCATTAATATCTATGGGTGAATACTTCAATTTAAATAAAAAACATTTATTTGCAGAATTT
>CAZKTT010000136.1:0-1990 GCA_964555755.1 uncultured Mycoplasma sp. | reverse complement strand
ACCATTATTAACCCTAAATTTATATGTTCCTTTACTTTCAGGAGCAATTTTTCCATTTACTTTAGATATTTTTGCTGAGTCTTTAAAAATATTTAAATTTGTTTGACTATGCCATTTTACTATTTCATTATCACTAACATAAAAATCATCATCTAATTCTGGTTTAGGAGTAGGTTCTGGTATAGGATCACCGCCTGTATTATCATCTTTTTTATTGTTATCGTTGGTGTTACTTTTGTTTTTATTATTGGTGTTTTTATTGCTACTTTTATTATTTTTATTGGTATTGCTAGATGAACTATATTGGCTACCTATAGATATATAAATAATTACTGTTTCATCATTATCTAATAAATCTTTAATTGATGTTCCACTTTTCACAGATTGATTTACGATAGTTCCAACATCCTTTATAGAATTAACATAAACATATTTTATTTTTACATTGTTTGCAATTCCATCTAACCAGTCTTCTACACTACTTTTCGTTTTATTTATGAAGTTTGGTAATGAGCATTGAGCATTTTGACTATCGTTTTTGCAATCAACTAATGAACCATTATTTACAATTGTAATTACAAGTTTTTTACCACTAGCAATTAAATCTTTAATACTCATTCCTACAACTGATTGTTCTAAAACTGTTCCATCTTTATAATTTGGATTCTTTACTAATTTAATTTCTAATTTAATATTATTAGAGATTGAAATAAGCCAATTGAAAACATCTTTTTTACTTTTTCCTACAAAGTCAGGAACTAAACATTTACTATTTTGATCATCCCTTAAACAATCAATAGTAATTCGCTGACAATTACTTTCATTATTACATTTTATATCAATAATATTAGTTTTATCAGATGTCTCATCGTCTTTTCCTTTATTTAAAGAACAATTTTGCAATAGTAAAAGAATAATTATAATTATTAATATTACTCGAATAATTATATCTGTCTTTTTTTTGTCATTACTCTTTTCCTTTTTAGACATTTGTTCCACTTCCTTAAAATTATTCCTCTATTTAAAATCTATAATTGCTTATAGACTTTAAACAAAAGAATAATAATCGTATTATTCTTTTATATATATTTATTAAGCATGACTAGTTAAAGATTGTTTAGCAGTTAATGTAATTGGAATACTTAAAGTATCACCTGCAGCATCTAAATCAGTACCATCTTTTGTAGTAGTATCTGATTCAGCACCTGCCCATGCTATATTAATTCTTACATTAGTTTCCATGGCACCTTCGGTTGCTGAATAAGCAATTGTTTGTGAGGCACTTCCACTTGCAAGAGTTGCAGTCATTCCAGATGGAAGATTAGTAGTACCTAATGTAGCAGTAAGAATTACATCAACTTCAGATCCATCAGCATCAATAGGAATTTCAATATATCCTTCTGATCCAGGTGCAATTGTATCATTGTATCCAGTTAATGATGTCCAAGTGATATCACCTGCATCAAAAGTATAGTTTGCTGACTCAATATCAGTACCAGCAACCTTAACAGACCAAGCCGCAGCTTTAACACTACCAGTTGCATCAGTAGATGCTCTATAAATAGCATATGTTCCAAAGCATACTGCTAATAATAGAACTAAAATAGCTGCTACTAAAATTTTCTTATCTCCTTTCATTTTACACCTCCTTGATTATATTTTGTAAAGGTATCTCCATACTTTACTACTTTACACTCTCATTATAACATTTGAACTGTCCACAATACAACATTTGAGTGTAAAAAAGCAGGATGGTTTACAGGTGTTTACAAGTTGATTTATAAATATCAAAACGAATAAAACTCAATCAAAAATCATAGATTTAAACATGGATAAAAAAAAGAAAGAATTATTTAAAGAAATCATTATCAATTATTTAATAAAACAGATAAATATTGATGAATGAAATACATTTTGAGTTTAATTAAGAAAAAAGAGGTAAAATATGAATTATAGTTACTTATCAAACTTAGATTATAATGCTGGTATT
>CAZKTT010000135.1:0-1999 GCA_964555755.1 uncultured Mycoplasma sp. | reverse complement strand
TATTTTGAATCTTCATAATTAAGGCCTCTACTATTACCTCCTGTATCATAATAACTCATATCCAAATCAAAAATCAAATCATCAACAACAGTAGAATAGCCAGCAGGATATACCTTTATTCCTGCTATATACTGACCACAATCACCATTGTATATATATTTATCATCTTCATCAACTGGACTGTTTTCTAGATAATTGACAAGCATATCATATAAAACTTCAAATAGAAACACATCTTTTGTTTTTACTACATATGAAGTGCTTTGAGATAAATACTCTGTGTACTTAAGAATACTTCTTTTTTCAGCATCAGACATTTTACTACAATAATCAATAACTTCATCTTCTTGAATACCTTTACTTTCAACAAAAGCTTGTATACTTTTAACACCAATTTTACTTTTATATCTTTCAAAAAAATATTGCTTCTCAGTCCATTCTTCATAATCCCTTTCTGCCCACGATGGATCACGAGCTTTAAGTTCTTCTTTATATTTCTCTTTCCATTCAACCCAATTTTTACTCATAACACCACCTCTAGATGTTAATATACCATAATTGACGATTAATTACAATTTTTGTGTGCGAAATAAAGCAAACCAGGCATACATTGTTACTTTATTTATGGAGAGTATTACCTATCTCCTAAACATATCTTTTTAATACTTTACACCATGTTTTTTCATATCTTTTAATAAATTATCAAAATTATCATCGATAGCGCTATAACAAAAACCTTTCATACCTCTCTTTTTTGCTTCTGTTAAATTGTTTTTTTTATCATCTACAAAATAACACTCTTCTGGGTTTAAATTAAATTCTTGAAAGAAAATATCAAATAGTTTTCCTTCTTCTTTAATAGTTTTATAATCACTCGAAGAAATAAATCCATCTATTATCTTAAAACAATCAAGATTTTTATAATAATCTAAAGCTTCTTTATTATTATCTGTTAATACATAAATCTTGTAATTATTTTCTTTTAATTTTGATATTGCGCTAAGTAATTTTTCATTAACTACTCTATATTTATAATAATTCAAAAGATAGGAACTATATTTGTTTTTTAACTCATCAGGCATATTACTTTCATCTAGTTTATCACTTATAGTTATATTACCTATATCTAAGTCTTTCCAATTACTAAAAAACTCTTTTTCAATAATTATTTTTTCTTTTCTAATTATATCTTATTGTTCTAAAACACTTTTTGAATGACCTTTTAATAAAACATTTCCTAAATCAAAAACTATATTTTTAATCATTATTTACCTCCCTAAACATATCTTTTTCAATTGAATATAAATATGTTTTAATAGGTAGCTTTGTCATATTGGAAATATAATCTTTATATCCCTTTAATTGTTTATCGTAATTCTTATCATCAATATTAGATAATTTATAATCAATTATATCAATATGATCATCATAAACAAGCATTAAATCAATAATACCATGAGATATTTTATTATCAGCTTCTATTATAAATTCATATTCTTTAAAAATATTTGCTTTATTTATATCTGATACTTCTGGGTGATTTAAAAAACTATTTATATATTTATTATTACTCTTTTTACTAAAATCAGTTGCTTCGAATAAGTAATGAATATCAGTGCCATATTTCATATTTTTTAATACTTCTTCTGTTTTTAGTTCATTGTTTATTTTAGAGAAATGATTTTTTTCTACTAAACTATTGTCTATAAGTATGTTTTTTTCTACTAGTTTATCTTTACTACTGTTTAAAAAACTTAAATCTTTTTTAATGTAAAGATTGTAATCTTTAGTAAGTATTTTATCTAAATCTTTTCTAATAGGATTAAATTTATCAAGTAAAGGGTTAATAAGTTCTAAGAATGATTTTATTTTACTTATTTCTACTCTTTTGTCATTTTCAGGTATAACTATTATCATTTTTTCTCTAGCTCTAGTTAGAGAAACATAAAATAATCTTATTTTTTCTGATATTTCATCTTCTAAATAATTATTTTTATAT
>CAZKTT010000134.1:0-2042 GCA_964555755.1 uncultured Mycoplasma sp. | reverse complement strand
TAATCTTATTAATATTGGTGCACCATCTATCTTACCATCTATTATAACTTTATCATCTTCAGATATATTATTTAGATCAGATCTTTTAATTAAATCATATCTATATGGGTAATGGGCTACTAGGTCTTCCGCATCTTTTATACCTAGTTTTTCTAGTAACATAGTACTACGAGGTCCAACACCTTTAACCTTATCTAAAGCTATCATGTACACCACGTCCTTTTTCTTTCAAATTATACCACAAAAGTTAAAAAATTTCAAACTTTTTAATTTAAAAAAACAGTCGATTTTTTTCAATTTTTTTACAAAAAATATTGACAAATTACTACTTTGTGATTATTATATATATCACCAATTCGGTTTAGGCGAATTGGATGCTAGTATCACACTAGCCAACCCCTTTTTATTCTTTTTATTGAAGGCGTCCTCAGGGGGTACGCCTTCTCTTTTTTTGTAAAGATGTATATTTTTAAATAGTATATCTTTTTTATTTTTTATTTCCATGATATAATTTTTATATAATTAGAGGTGTAATATGAAAGCAATAAAAAACTTTTTAATATTTACAGGTTTACTTATTTTAGATTTAGTATACTCTAGTCTTGCTGTTGTTTTATTATCTAAAATAGGTCTAAATATAAATACTTTAAATGCTTATAAAAAATCTTTAATATTAATAATTATTGAATTAACATTCATGCTAATTTTATATTTGATATATCAAAAAGAACTACATAAAGAGTTTATTAAATATATTAAAAACTTTGGTAAATACTTTATATTTGGTTTTAAATGGTGGTTCATAGGTTTAGTTATAATGTCTATTAGTAATATAATTATTGGATGTTTTTATGAACAAAGTGCTAACGAAGTTGCAGTTCAAAGTATTTTTAAACAAATGCCTCTTTATATGCTTTTTGCTTCTTGTATAGCTGCACCATTCTGTGAAGAAATAATCTTTCGAAAATCACTTAGAAAATGGTGTTCTATAGATATAGTTTTTATATTACTATCAGGATTAATTTTTGGAGGTCTACATGTTTTAGCAGGAATTAATCAAGCAGGACAACTTCTATATATAATTCCTTATTCAACATTTGGATTTATATTTGGTTATATGTATGTTAAAACAAAAAACATTTTTGTTTCCATGACTTTTCATTTTATCCATAACTCCATATTATCTTTGGTTGCACTATATCAGTTGGGGGTGTTTTAGATGACTTCAAGGTATAAAAAGAATAAAAGAACTAGAAGACAACTTAAGAAAAAAAGAAATAGAACTTTATTAATCCTAGTAATACTTTTAGTAGCAGGTTTACTAGTATGGGGAAAACTAGGAGAAATTAATATTTTAAAAACCAATGATTATAATATTAAAGATGAAATTATACCAGAATGTTTTAATGGAGTTAAAATAGTTCATTTCTCGGACATTCATTATGGTGTTGGGTTTGACGATAAAAGATTAGAAAAACTAGTTAATAAGATTAATTCATATAAACCAGATGTGGTAGTTTTCAGTGGAGATTTAATTGATAAAGAGTTTAATCCTACTGAAGATAATATTAAAAGTCTAATTAAATACTTATCAGAAATAGATAGTAAATTAGGTAAATATGCTATCTATGGCAATCATGATTATGTTAATGAAAACTATAGTAATATCATGTATGATTCTGATTTCATGATTTTAAAGAATAATTACGATACTATTTATAATAAGGAAAATGATCCAATTGAAATTTATGGTATAGATGATACTTTAGAAGGTACTCCTAGTATTAAAACTCTAAATAGTAAAAAAATTAGAAATATTGATTATAAAATAGTAGTAGTCCACGAACCAGATTATGTAGATGAATTTGTTAATGAAACAGATGTAAATTTAATACTTTCTGGACACTCACATAATAGTCAAGTAAGAATTCCTGGTATTAATAAATTATTATTACCTAAAGGAGCAAAAACATATTATAAACCATACTACGAATTAGAAGATACTAAATTATTTATTTCAAATGGTGTTGGAAATACCTTTT
>CAZKTT010000133.1:0-2098 GCA_964555755.1 uncultured Mycoplasma sp. | reverse complement strand
ACAAATATTAATATCTAGAAATGTTAAAAACTATAAAGGGTTTTATATATTTAGATATGAATATTTATTTAAAACTTATGATAATGATAATTTAGAAAATGAGATTGATAATATAAAAAAGCTGATTGACATAAGTTAAGTAAAAATACTTAGCTTTTTTTAATATTTATTTTCTTTTTGTTGATATTTTGTTATACTAGTAGTAAGGATAGAAATAGGAGTTGATTTTATGAAAAAGGTTTTAAGTATATTACTGACTTTAGTTTTATCATTAACCTTTATACAAGTAGCTAATGCTGATGAAGGTATTAGTGCTCTTAGTTTGAGTTGCCCATCAAAAGTATCAGCAGGTGAAGTAGTTACATGTTCTTTAACAGCTAATGTAAGCTCTAATGTAACTAGAATTGCTGGTATTACTGTACAAAGAGTAACAGGTGGAATAAGTGATGTTCAAATTGAAAGAGAAGACTTAAGTTATGGCACTAATATAAAGTTAGCTACAGTTAAACTTAGTACATCAACTTCTGGAGGAGTAGGACAAGTAGTACTTTCTGTTAATTATTATGATAAAAATAATGGATCTGATTTGTTAACAGCTACTGTAAAATCAAGAGATATAAAAATCGTTAGTGGTTCTGGAGGATCTAGTTCAGGATCATCTAGTTCAGGATCTAATTCAGGATCATCTAGTAATAGACTAGTTAATAAAAATAGTAAATTAAAAAATTTAAAAGTTGATGGGAAAACAGTTACAGGTTTTTCTAGAGATGTAAAAACTTATTCATTAAATAGTTCTGATGCTTCGGCTACTATTACTGCTACTGCTGTTTCTTCATCCGCTAGTATTAGAGGAACAGGAACTAAAACACTTGAATGTGGTAATAATAATTTTTCAGTAGTAGTTACTAATGGTTCAAGTAAAACAACTTATACTTTAGTAATAAAGAAAACATGTAATACTAATGTTTATTTATCAGATATAGAAGTTTCATCTGGGACTTTGTCACCTAAATTTAATAAAAATATTAGTAATTATATTGTTAAAGTTGGAAAAGATATTGAAACAATTACAGTTACTGGTAAAAAAAGTAATAATAATCAAACTGTAATTGGTAATGTTGTTGAAAAGAAGTTAAAAGCAGGATCTAATAAAATAAGATTAACAGTAACAACTGCTGCAGGTGCAAAGAGAAGTTACATTGTTAATGTAATAAAAGAAAGTAGAGATGCATTGTTACAATCATTAACGATTAGTGATGGTGAACTAACTTTTGATAAAAATAGATTTGATTATAATATCGAAGTACTTAATAATGTAAATAGTATTGAAGTTTTAGCTATACCTGAAGATAGTGCTGCAACAGTTACTGTAAATGGTAATGATAAACTTCAAACTGGTGATAATATTATTACTATTAAAGTTGAATTAGAAAATGCTAAAACTCGAATTTATACAATCAAAGTTAATAAATTAAAACCAGGAGAAACTTTTGGTACTAATCCTAATATTAAAAATATAGAAGTTGTAGGATATAAATTAAAATTTAAATTTGATAGACTTGCTTACAAATTAGTTATTAAACAAGAAGATGCATTAGATATAGCAGTAACAATGGAAGACGAAAATGCTACTTATGAGATAATAGGTAATGAAAATCTTAAGAATGGTAGCATTATTAGAATTATTGGAAAATCAAGTAATGGAGATTCTAAAGAATATACAATAGAAATAACAAAATCAAATTATACTTTATCTTATATTATTGGTATTTCTTTAATAGTATTGGCTATTGCTTTACCAGTAGTAGTATATTTAACTAATGTACGAAAAAGAAAAGAAATAGTGGATGTAAACGGATATAAAATAACTAAAGAAGAACAAAGAGCTATTAAAAAGAGGATGCCAGAAGAAGCTGCTAAGATTAAAGCTAAAACAAATATTCAAACTTTCCAACCTGCAACTGAATCTAATCCTAATGCTGATATTTTAAAACCACAATCAGTTATAACAGATGGAACTCAAGGAGAAATTATTCAACCAGCAATGGAAAATGTAGTACAAGAACCAGTGGTAGAACAACCAGTAGTTGAAAATGTA
>CAZKTT010000132.1:0-2127 GCA_964555755.1 uncultured Mycoplasma sp. | reverse complement strand
ATTTACTGTAACAACTGATGCTTGTATTAAGTACTATGATGATAACAAAAAAATATCTTCTAATATAAAGGAAGAAATATTAAGTAATGTAAAAAAACTAGAAAAAGAAACAGGAAAAGAATTAGGAAGTAGTGAAAAACCATTACTTTTATCAGTTCGTTCTTGTTCTAGAGCTTCTATGCCTGGTATGATGGATACAGTGCTTAATTTAGGATTAAACGATGAAATAGCAGAATCTTTTTCAAAAGCTACTAATAATCCAAGATTTGTATATGATAGTTATCGTAGATTTATTCAAATGTTTGCAGATGTAGTAAAAGGATTTCCTAAATCTTCTTTTGAAAGAAAATTTGATAAAATAAAAGAAGAAAAAGGTATAAAAAATGATACAGATCTAAATGAAAACGATTTAAAAGAAGTTGTAGAAATATATAAAAAAGAATATAAAAAACATGCAGGAGAAGATTTTCCTCAAAATCCAGAGATTCAATTAATCGAAGCAGTAAAAGCAGTATTTGAAAGTTGGAATAATGATCGAGCAATTACTTATCGTAAATTAAATGATATTCCTGCAAGTTGGGGAACTGCAGTAAATGTTCAAGAAATGGTCTATGGAAACCTTGGAGAAACATCTGGAACAGGGGTAGCATTTACAAGAAATCCTGCTACTGGAGAAAAGAACTTGTTTGGAGAATATTTAATGAATGCACAAGGAGAAGATGTAGTCGCAGGCATTAGAACTCCAAAAAGTATTGAAACATTAAAAGAAACTATGCCTAAATGTTATGAAGAATTTAAAAAGATTTGTGATATCTTAGAAAAACATTATAAAGATATGCAAGATATGGAATTTACTATTGAAAATGGTAAATTATTCATGCTTCAGACAAGAAACGGTAAAAGAACAGCAGAAGCTGCTATTAAAATAGCAGTTGACCTAGTAAATGAAAAAATGATTACTAAAGAAGAAGCAATATTAAAAGTAGAACCTAAACAACTTGATGCACTTCTCCATCCAACTTTTGATAAAGATAGTTTAAATAAAGCAAAAGAAATAGCAACAGGTTTAGCAGCTTCACCAGGTGCAGCAACAGGAAAAATATATTTTTCTGCAGAAGATGTCCAAAAAGCACACGAAAATGGAGAAAAAGATATTATTTTAGTAAGACTTGAAACAAGTCCTGAAGACATTGAAGGAATGAATATAGCTAATGGTGTACTTACAATACGTGGTGGGATGACAAGCCATGCTGCAGTTGTAGCTAGAGGTATGGGGACTTGCTGTGTATCAGGTTGTTCAAGTATAACTATTGATGAAAACAAAAAAACAATCAAAGCTAATGATAAAGAATATAAAGAAGGTGACTGGATTAGTTTAGACGGGTCAACAGGTAAAGTGTATGGAGAACAAATTAAAACAGTAGCACCTGAAATAAGTGGATATTTTAAAACATTTATGACATGGGCTGATAATATTAGAAAACTAAAAGTCAGAACTAATGCAGATAATCCAAAAGATGCAACAACTGCTAGAAATTTTGGTGCTGAAGGAATAGGACTTTGTAGAACAGAACACATGTTCTTCGAAGAAGAAAGAATATTTAGTTTTAGAAAAATGATAACAGCAGATACTAAAGAAAAAAGAGAAAAAGCATTAAGTGAAATATTACCATATCAAAAAGAAGACTTTATTGGATTATTCGAAGCTATGAAAGGGTATCCTGTAATTATACGTTTCTTAGATCCACCTTTACATGAATTCTTACCAAAAGAAAAAGAAGAAATAGAAAAATTAGCAAAAGCTCTTAATATTTCATATAATGATTTAAAAGATAGAATTGAATCATTAAAAGAATTCAATCCAATGATGGGTCATAGAGGTTGTAGACTTGCTATAACTTATCCTGAAATAGTAGAAATGCAAACAAAAGCAGTAATTGAAGCAGCCCTAGATGTAACTAAAAAAGGAATTAAAACTAATCCTGGAATAATGATACCTTTAGTAGGTAACATAAATGAATTAAAATATATAAAAGAAATAATTAAAAATGTAGCAGATTCTTTATTAGAAAAATCGAGAGGATAGTTTAAATATCAAATTGGAACTATGATTGAAATTCAAAGAGC
>CAZKTT010000131.1:0-2157 GCA_964555755.1 uncultured Mycoplasma sp. | reverse complement strand
CTATTACTTATGATCTTACTAAAAATATAGATGCTTCATTATTAATAAAATTAAGTAATGAATTATTGAAAGATAAAATAGAAAAATTAAATAGTAAGAGCATTAAAAAAGACATTATTCGTGCTTTGGTTGTAGGTGTTCCAAACGTTGGTAAAAGTACACTTATTAATAAAATAACTGGTAAAAGTGTAGCAAATGTTGGAAACAAACCTGGTGTTACTAAGAATTTAAGTTGGATTAGAGTAGGTAAAAATATAGAACTTTTGGATTCACCTGGTATTCTTTGGCCTAAACTAGATCAAGAAAAAGAAGCATTTAATTTAGCTAGTACTACCGCTATTAAGGAAGATATATTAGAAAAAGATAGTATTGCTGTTTATATTATTAAATTCTTATACAATTATTATCCAAATATTTTGCAAGATAGATATGGAATAACTAATATAGATGATTTTGAAGAAGTATACGATACTATTGGAAAAAAACGAGGTTTTCTTATGAAAGGCGGAGTTATTGATTACGATAGAGTGACTGATTTAATTATTAATGATATAAAGCAAGGTAAGATTAATGGTATAACTTTTGATAGGTTTGATGATTATGAACTATGATAATTTTTCAATTATAGAACTTGAGAAAAAATTAAAAGAATTAGGAAATAATCCTACTAGGGAAAATAAAAAAATAATAAAAGAAATAGATCTTTATCTATGTCAAAAAGATAATCATCGATATGAAAAAAAATATAACTCTTTGGGTTATAAATTAATTGCAGGAGTTGATGAAGTAGGTCGTGGGCCTTTAGTGGGGCCTGTTGTAGCAGCTTCAGTAATTTTACCTTTTGATTATAATTTAGAAGGATTAACTGATTCGAAAAAGTTATCTGAAAAAAAGAGAGATCAATTTTATGAAATTATAAAACAAGATGCTTTAGCTATAGGAGTTGGAGTAATAGATAATAAAAAAATAGATGAAGTAAATATTTATGAAGCTACTAAAATAGCTATGAAAAAAGCAATAGATAATTTATCTATAAAGCCAGATATTATTTTAACAGATGCTATGAAGTTAGATATAGATAATGTAGTACCTATAATAAAGGGTGATATAAAAAGTATAACTATTGCTGCTGCTTCAGTTATAGCTAAGGTTGAAAGAGATAGAATGATGTATAAGCTTGATAAAAAGTATCCTGTTTATAATTTTAAAAATAACAAAGGATATCCTACAAAAGACCATATAAAAGCCATAAATGAATGTGGTATATTAAAAGAACATAGGAAGACCTATGGACCAGTAAAAGATTATTTACAAAAAAATAAAGCTGCTTAAGCAGCTTTTTTCATATTTCTAATTTCTTTAGCACTTAGTTTAACTTTTTCTCCATTTGCTAAAGTAACAGTTTGTAAATTTAATTGTTGTTTTTTCTTTGTACTATTTAATGCGTGTGAACGCAAGTTTTTTACATTAGGTTTTCTGATTGATTCATTTCTTGCCATAATATTCCTCCTTTTTAATAAGCATTATAATACTAACATAAAAATAATTTAAAGTCAATTAAAACTACTTATTTTTAATATCTATAACATAGGGTGCTACCTCATTATCAGTATTATGATATTCTTCATAATTAATGCTATTTTTTTCTAAAAATTCTTTTATTTTTTTACTTTCTATTTTTCCATCTTTGTGACCAGGATAAATAGTTATAACTATATGTCCTTTATTGTTCAAAAGTTTTAGTCCATCTTTAATAGCTTTAATAGAAGTATTCCATTTTGTAGGACTTGTTTCATTTTCTGGAAAATATCCTAAATTAAATACAATTAGGCTTATTTTATTTTTATATTCTTTTAGATTTATAAACATATTTTCATGACCTGTCTCAAACAGTTTATAATTTTTATATTCTTTTAATAACTTCTTACTATTATTAATTGCATTTTTATTTATATCGAAACCAAATAAGAAACCATTAGGAATTCTCTTTAGTAAAAAATTGCTATCTTTTCCATTGCCTAAAGTAGCATCTACTACTAAATCTTCTTGTTTTAGATTAGTTTCCATTAATAATCTTGATCTATTTAAAATGCTTAGATTAAATCCTTGATATGTATTTCTTTTTTTTAATTCTTTATCAATATCATTTAAAACAGT
>CAZKTT010000130.1:0-2204 GCA_964555755.1 uncultured Mycoplasma sp. | reverse complement strand
TTACTCTTATGTTTTACTTATTACTCACTATAATAGAATCCTTGAATTTATAAAACCAGATTATATTCACATATTAAAAGATGGAAGAATTATAAAAACTGGTGATTATAAACTTGCGTATGAAGTAGAAGAAGAAGGGTATCAAAAATTTGATAATACTAGTGAATATCAAATAGATGGAGATAATATTTATGAATAAAATAAAAGTAGAGGATAAAAACAATAATATCTTAATCTATAAAGACACTAATAAAGATATCAATTTAGACATAACAAAAGAAAAAAATATATTTATTTATGTAGAAAACTCTAATTTAAAAATATATGCTGATATAAAAAAAGATTTTGTTTTAAATATATTTTCTTTTAATAGCACTATCTCTACAACTTTAAATTTAAATAGTGAAAATATAAGTGTTAAATAACTTTATAGTACTTTAAATATTGATAATAATACTTATGATATAAAAATAAACCATAATAAGAAAAATACTACTAGTAAAATAGTAAATCACGGATTAAACTTAGATAAAAATAAATTAGACTTTGTAGTAGATGCTCTAGTTCCTAAAACTTCTCTAGGAGCAACAACTAGTCAAGACAGTATAATAATTAGCGAAAACAATAATAGATGTTTAATTAAACCCAACTTACTTATTGATACAGATGATGTAATAGCTAATCATTCTGCATATCTTGGTAAATTTAAAGAAGAAGAATTATTCTATCTAAAATCAAGAGGTCTTACAGAAAAAGAATCTAAAAAATTACTTGCTAAATCATTTCTGTTAGGCAATATGAATATATCCTTTAAAGAAAAAAATATTATATTAGAAAAACTAGATATGTATTGGAGGTGATAATATGAATCGTGAAGATTTTCCAATATTGAAAAAAGATATAATTTATTTTGATAATAGTGCAACAACACTAAAACCAAATGATGTTATAAAAGCAGTAAATGATTATTATACAAAGTATACTGCCAATGCTCATCGTGGTGATTATAAAAATAGTTTAAAAGTAGATATGTTATATGAAGAAACAAGAGAATTAGTAAAAGATTTTATTAATGCTAGTAGAAAAGAAGAAATAGTATTTACTTATGGTGCTACTGATTCTTTAAATATGATAGCAAATGGTTTTTTTAAAAACATATTAAAAAAAGGTGACGAAATACTTATTACTAAAACAGAACATGCTTCTAATGTTTTGCCATGGCTTGAACTTGAAAAAGAAATTGGGGTAAAAGTGAAATATGCACCTTTAGATAAAGATTTAAAACTGACATTAGAAACACTAAAAAAAGCAATTACTAAAAAAACAAAAGTAGTAGCTTTAGCACATGTAACTAACACAATTGGAGATGTAAGAGATATAGAAGAAATAGGTAATTATCTAGGAGATGACATTTATTTTGTAGTAGATGCTGCTCAAAGTGCTGGACATAAAAAAGTAGATGTCCAAAAAAGTAATATAGATTTTCTAGCATTCTCTGGTCATAAAATGCTTGGTCCTACAGGAGTAGGAGTTCTATATGGTAAATATAACTACTTAAAGAAAATGAAACCTACAAGAGTAGGTGGAGGCATGAATGCATCATTTGAAAGTGATGGAAATGTTGAATACAAATTACCTCCATTTAAATTTGAAGCAGGAACAGGTCCTGTAGCAGAAGTAATTGGATTAAGAAGTGCTATTATTTATTTAAATAAAATTGGATTAGATAAAATTCAAAAACACGAAAAAGAACTAAGAGATTATCTTTTAAAAGAATTAGAAACGATTAAAGATGTTGAAGTTATAAATAAAAACACTGAATCATGAAATATACTATTTAATATAAAAGCACTTTTCAAAAAATTGTTATTAAAAAACCCATCAAACCTTTGGTAGCTTTGAACACAACAAGTAAAATTGCCTGTCTGTAGAATTTTACAACTTACTGTGAAAGGAGTATTTCCTCAAGATACTGCTTTATATTTAGATCATTTTAACATTTGTGTTAGAGCAGGTAATCACTGTGCTAAACTTTTAAAAGATGAACTAGGTCTTAAAAATACATGTCGTATTTCATTATATTTATACAATACAAAAGAAGAAATAGATAAATTAATAAAGGTATTAAAAGATTCAAAAAATATATTTGATGAGTTGATATCAATGTATCAGGACTTAATGAAATTAATATTTTGAGATAAATA
>CAZKTT010000129.1:339-2223 GCA_964555755.1 uncultured Mycoplasma sp. | reverse complement strand
TAGCTCCAACTATAGAACCAGCACCAATGAGAACAGAAGAAGAAATAAATAAGAATATTGGAGTTGCACCAGTACAAGAACCAGTTGCAGAACATCCAGCAGATACAGATGAAATGATTAATAGATTAGAACAAATGCCTGTTCCAGAACCAGCACCAATAAGAAATGAACAAGATATAATGACAAACATTGGAGTAAATATGGAAAATAAACCAGTTGCAGAACATCCAGCAGATACAGATGAAATGATTAATAGATTAGAACAAATGCCTGTTGTAGAACCAGCACCAGTGAGAACGGAAGAAGAAATAAATAAGAATGCTGGTATACCTTTTCAAGAACCAATGAAAACTGAAAGTCAAATTATGGAAGGAATAGGCCTAAACAATGTTTCTTCGAATGATATTACTCAAACTATTCCAAAACTAAATAATACAGGATCAAATAATATAAATAGATAGAAAAGGGAGGAATTAAATATGACATTTAAAAGATATGATGTAATAACTTTTGAGGGAAATGATAAAGTAGTAGTTCTAGAAGCTTTAATACATGAAGGAAATGAATATGTTTATGTAAATGACCTTTTACCAGATGAATCAGATGTTACTGATGTATATAAAATAATGGTTGTTCATTATGATGATGGGACACTTGAAAAAGTAGTAGATCCTGCTCTTCTTCAACAACTATTACCTAAATTTCTTGAACTATTAGAAAAATATATATAAAATGCAGTTTAAATACTGCTTTTTTTTTGCTATAATCTTATTAGGTGATTTTATGGGATTGTTTAATAAAATAAAGAACTCATTTTTAAATTCTAAAAAAGAAGAAAAAGATAATATAGAAATTTATGACAAAGGATTAACAAAAACAAGAGACAATTTCGTTTCAAAACTAATAAATATAACTAATAAATATAAAAGTATCACTGATGATTTTTTCGATGAATTAGAAGAAATATTAATAATGGCTGATCTTGGAGTAAATACAGTTATAAAGTTTATGGATAGATTGCGTGACAGAGTAAAACATGAGAATATAGAAGATCCTAAAGATTTGAAAGAAATAATAGTAGATGAATTATTCATCATTTATGTAAATGATAATATCATAGTAAACAAAATAAACTATGCTAAAGAAGGACCTACAGTTGTTTTATTTGTCGGAGTAAATGGAGTAGGTAAAACGACATCAATAGCTAAAATAGCAAAAAAAGAAATAGACAAAGGTAAAAAAGTAATGATGATCGGAGCTGATACCTTTAGAGCAGGAGCAGTAAAACAACTAGCAGAATGGGCAGAAAGAACTGGATCAGCTTTTGTTGGTGATGAAAATTTAAAAGATCCAGCTTCAGTAGTCTATGATGGTTTAGAAAAAGCAAAAGAAGAAAACTATGACATAGTATTGATAGATACTGCTGGTAGATTACAAAACAAAGTTAATTTAATGAAAGAACTTGAAAAAATAAATCGGGTAATTAATAATTTTGTCGAAGGAGCTCCTCATGAAACTCTATTAGTAATAGATGCTACAACAGGGCAAAATGGAATAAGTCAAGCTAAAACATTTAAAGAAGTCACTGACATAACTGGTATTATCCTAACCAAATTAGATGGTACAGCAAAAGGTGGAATAGTTTTAGCTATAAAAGAAGAAACTAATTTACCAGTAAAGTATGTTGGATTAGGTGAAACAGCAGAAGATTTACAAGTTTTTGATATAGAAAAGTATATATATGGATTATTTAAGGATATGATAAAATGAAAGAAATAGTTTATTTAACAATTTTATTTGATTATTATGAGAGTTTATTAAAAGATGATGATAAAAAGTATTTTAAATCATACTATTTTGACAATCTATCATTAACTGAAGTAG
>CAZKTT010000129.1:0-329 GCA_964555755.1 uncultured Mycoplasma sp. | reverse complement strand
CCAACTTATTTTTTAATTCTCTGATTATGCACTCATTCTCATAATCTTTTTCCAACTTAAAGATTATGAGAAAAAGTTAAAATTATATGAGAAAGAATTAGAAATTTTAAAACTAATAAATAATTCAGAATTAGAAGAAAAAATAAAAAGGATTTTAAACAATAATTAGCTTTACTAACTTAATAATATTTGTTAGAATTAACATATAAGGTGGGACACTAATATGAAGAAAGTTTTAACAAGTATTATTTTTTTGTTATTATTTTTTGTAGGACTAAATGTTGTAAATGCTGATACAATAAATACTCCTCAAATAACGGGAGTAGAAT
>CAZKTT010000128.1:0-2261 GCA_964555755.1 uncultured Mycoplasma sp. | reverse complement strand
ATGTTGTAACCATTCCATCTGATCCATATCCATAGATTAACATTTCTTCGTAGTCTTTTTTAAAGTTTAATGGTTTTCTTTTCAAAGATAAATTTGTTACATCATCTATTATGCCAAGAGTAAATTCTTTCTTTTCTTCTTTTTTAAGATTTTCATATACGGCTTCGATATCTTCTAGATTGGTATCTTTTGAAGATAGTCCATATCTACCTGTTAAAACATCTATATTTAACTTTTTAGCTTTTATTACTTCTAGGACATCTAAATATAATGGTTCTTTACCTCCGGCTTCTTTTGTTCTATTTAAGACTGCGACTTTTTTTGTTGTTTTTGGTAAAGCATTTAAGAAATACTTACTTGAAAATGGTCTATAAAGGTGTACTTCTACTAGTCCTAATTTATTGTTTTTATATTTTAAATACTCTTTTATAGTATCGCAAACAGAACCCATTGCTACAACTACATACTTAGCTTTAGTATCTCCATAATAATTAAATGGTTTATAGTTTTCTCCAGTTATTTCATTTATATCTTTCATATAGTTATTCACTATATCTGGCAATCTTTCATAGAACTCATTTCTTGATTCAACACCTTGAAAATAAATTCCATCTCCTTGATTAGTTCCTCTCGTAGTAGGATTATCAACATCTAAAGATTCTTTTCTAAATTTGTTTAAAGATTCTTGATCAATAAGACTTTTCACTTTTTCAAAATCAATGACATCTATTTTATTATATTCGTGTGATGTTCTAAATCCATCAAAGAAATTAATGAATGGTACTCTTCCTCTTATAGCACTTAAATAAGCAATATTAGTAAGATTCATTACATCTTGTACAGATGAAGAAGCAAGCATAGCAAATCCTGTTGTTCTTGCAGCATATATATCACTATGATCTCCCATTATTGAAAGAGCATGTGTTGCTACTGTACGAGCTGCTACGTTAATGACACATGGTAATAATTCTCCTGCTATTTTATACATATTAGGTAGCATTAAAAGAAGTCCTTGGCTAGCAGTGTATGTACTAGAAAGCACACCATTTTGTAATAATCCATGAACTGTTCCTATAGCACCTGCTTCACTTTGCATTTCTACAACTTTTACTTTATCATTAAAAAAATTTTTTTCATTTTTTGTGCTTAGATTATCTATCACTTCTGCCATAGTACTTGCAGGAGTAATAGGATAAATGCCTGCAACTTCAGTAAACTTATATGACACTAAAGCACAAGCAGTATTGCCATCCATTATTCTTTTCATAACTATCACCTTTTTCATTATACTATAAATTTGCAAAAAAAAGAAGAAGATTAAATACTTCTTCCGTTTCCTTCTCTCAAACTGTCAAATCCAGCAAAAGCATTATCGCCCGTTATTTGAGAATACTCAGGATTTATATTCTTTATGTTCTGTACTGGATTTCTAAAACTGGGCCCACTATCAACCGCCCTTCTATCATCTATTACTGGTTTAAATGGGACTTCTTGTTCTTCTACCATTGGTTTTGGTTCTTCAGCAGGACCTATTTGATCTTTTTTTGTATTTAATTTATCAATTCCATAAGATTGATCTAATGTCCTACTTCTTCCAAGCAATGTATCACGTTCTTTATCAGCTTCATATAATTCACGAATGTTTGGTATAACTCTTTCCATATATTTTTCAAGTGCTACTTCTTTTTGTTTTCCTTCTTGTTCAGCAGAAACAAGTTTTTCTTTATATTCTTCTAACTTTGTTTTATCAGATGTTAATTTTTCTTTGTCTTGTTTGTTGTACTTTTCTAATGCTGCTTTATATATACCTAAAGCATCATTTAGTTTATCAAATACTTGTTTAATTTCTGGTTCTTCTAGTTTTCTAATTCTTAAATATTTAAAGTTATTTTCATCTTCCATGTCTGATAATAACTTATCTCTATATTTAAGTTTATCTTCTGCTTTTTCATTTGAATCTTCTAATGCACTTATTTCTTCGTGATAATTAGCTATATTATTTTTAATTGTTTCTATTTCTTCAACTTGTTTGTTATAAATAAGTCTTTTATTTTCTAATTCTTTATCATATACTTCATCGTTTAATTTTCCGTTAATTAGTTTTTCAAAGTTTTCTTTGTTAATAGAAGGTTTTTTAACTACTTATTTTTTTACAGGTTCTTCTTTCTTAGGTTCATTATGGTCTTTATATTTATCCGCTACTGTTTTACTTGCATCTTCCAATCTCTTATCTTCTTCTACATCTTTAAATTGTTTCAATC
>CAZKTT010000127.1:0-2263 GCA_964555755.1 uncultured Mycoplasma sp. | reverse complement strand
ATAATCTAATATTTAAATTAGCATAGTCATTGTAAATATATATATCAAACATCTTACCATTACACTTAACAGTACTACCATCAATTTTCGATATTATACCCTTATCACTATTATAAATTTCAGGTATAAAATACTTAAACCACAAATAATCTGTATATAAATGAATAAAATATCCTAAAACAAAATCATCAGTCATTTTATCACTATATTTGTCCAAAAATTTATCGATATTTGGTATATCATTATCTTCACTATCCAAAAAATGACTAGCAATTTTTGTTTCCCCGATTTGTTTTGATATATCCGGAGCAATTGAACCTATTAAAAGTTTATAATTATTTCGCTTCATAACCTTATTTATTTCATTTGCCACGGCCATATGTATAATTGCTGACGCCATCCTATCACATCCTATAAATATTATAACATAATTATTTGTATTTACGGCATACACGTTTCTACTTTTAACTTATCATTTTTTATTTTAAAAATAATACTACCATCCCTATCTGTTCTATATATCTTTGAATTTTTTAAATTACTTAACGTTTCAGTATTTGGGTGTCCATATCTATTGTTTTTACCAACACTAATAACTGAATATTTTGGATTGATTTTATCGATAAAAGTTTTACTACTACTTGTATTAGAACCATGATGTGCTACCTTTAATATATCTATATTAGATATGCTATACGCACTTATAATATCCTCTTCAACTTCCTTTGAAACATCTCCAGTAAATAAAAAACTATAACCATGTATATTTCCATAAAGAACAATGCTTGAATCATTTTCATCTCCCCTATTTTTATTTAAAGACTTTAATTTATAACCTCCAACATCAATAAAATCATTTTGCGTCAAAAAAGAAACATTAATCGCTAATTTTTGACATAAATTATACACTATTTTCTCTTCAGTAGTCATTTCATTTAAATTCATAAAAACTTGACGTACACCAAAGTTTTTTATTATAAAATAAGCCTCTTTCATGTGATCAGCATCACCATGAGACAGAATCAAATTGTCAATTCTTTTAATACCAACACTTTTAAAATATGGCACTAACTTGTTTTTCGACAATTTATATGTATATTCCTTGTCGTTATACATGACAACTCCACCAGTGTCGATTAAAGTCGTTTTATTGTTGACATTTATTAATGCGCTATCGCCTTGGCCTATGTCAAAAAAGACAATATAATCATTTTTAGCAAAAGGCCCATAATAATTGAATGTAATAAATAAAATTAAAAATAAAAAAAGAAAAACTTTACACTTTTTGTAAAACTTTAGCAGGACAAAAACTAAAATATAATATAACACAACAATTGACATATTGAGTTTACACACAGGAAAGGTAGAAATGTCAATATGGTTTAAAAAGCAAGATACCCTTTCTACAATAGAAATTAGTAAATATAACACACTATCTAAAAAAGGAAAAATGTAGCTTATTAAAGTCGCGGGAATTAATAAGAACGATACAAAAGGTACAAAAAATAGATTATAAAGAACAGAAAGAACATTAATTTGATAAAAATTATTAACAGTGATTGGATAAGAAACTATAAAAGCTATAAATGAGATCATAAACAAGTTATATAGCTTGTTTTTCTCTAATAAGTTAGAAAAAACTATCAAAAACAATGTAACTAGAAACGAATACTGAAGACCTATGTTGTTCAAATACAAAGGATTATATAGTAGTATTATTATCAAAGTTGATAAAAGAATATTCTTAGTACTAATTCCTAAATTAAACATTTTGTTGATAAATAACAAAATAGTAAAGATTGCTCCTCTTAGAACGGACATAGAAAAACCAGTAATAAACATATAAAATATGAGAAACAAAATTAATATTATATATTTCGCTAGTGTTTTAATCCTTAATTTATCAATTAATAAACTTATTATTACTACAAAAATAGATATATGAAGACCCGATATAGCAAATACGTGACTCACGCCATTATTTCTATAAGATTCCATTACCTCTTCATCAATATAACTGTTATTCCCAAAGATAAGACTATTTATATAAGGATATGATTTAGTTAGTTTTTCCCCTCTCTTTATTAAAATAGATTTTACTTTATAAAAAACATTACTATTATTTGATAGCTTTTTAATCTCTTTGATATTAACAACATTATATATCTTGTTACTTACCAAATATTTTTTATAATCAAAGGTATTGGGTACAGTATTATGAGTAATATAAGCTACTTCTCCAGTAATAGAAACATAATCTCCT
>CAZKTT010000126.1:0-2311 GCA_964555755.1 uncultured Mycoplasma sp. | reverse complement strand
TGGTACTGCTTCTCAATTTGTAAGTGAAAATGCGATTAATAAGAGTGTAGTGAAATTGGCAACACCTCAAAGTTGTACTAGTTCATAATTAATAACAATTAAGATACATTATGTATCTTTTTTTATGTTATAATATTTTATGGAGTTGATTATATGTTAAAAATAGGTAGTCATGTTTCTTTTAAGAGAGATTCTCAATTATTAGGATCTTTGGAGGAAGCTTTATCTTATGGTGCTAATACTTTTATGTATTATACTGGGGCTCCTCAAAATACTAATAGAGTTCCATTAGATAAGAATTTAATTATTAAGGCTAAAGAGTTAATGAAAGAAAAGGGTATTGATATTAATGATATAATAGTTCATGCTCCATATATTATTAATTTAGGTAATACTGATAGTGATAAATATAAATTTTCTGTTAATTTTTTAAAGCAGGAATGTAAACGTTGTGATGAGATAGGTACTTATAAATTAGTTTTGCATCCAGGTTCACATGTAGGACTTGGTAAAGAAGTTGCTATTAAAAGTATTGCTGGTGCTTTGAATGAAGTTTTAAGAGATACTAAAACTACAGTTTTGCTTGAGACAATGTCTGGTAAAGGTACAGAAGTAGGTTCTACTTTAGAAGAGATTAAGGATATATTTAATTTAGTAAAATATGATAATTTAGGCATATGTTTAGATACTTGTCATTTATCTGATGCTGGATATGATGTTTCTAATTTTGATGATATTTTAGATAAACTTGATGAACTTGATTTATTGGATAAAGTAGGATGTATTCATATAAATGATAGTAAAAATCCCATATCTTCACATAAGGATAGGCATGAAAATATAGGATTCGGATATATTGGATTTAAAAATTTAGTTAATATTATTTACAATAAAAGATTAGAAGGTATTCCTAAGATACTTGAAACACCTTATGTTGGAGAATATCCACCATATAAATATGAAATTAAAATGATTAAATCAAAAAAATTTGATTTAGATATGAAAGAAAATATTATTAATAGAAAATAAAAAAACCACTTTTTGTGGTTTATTTTTCTTGTATGAAATCAGTAGCTTCAAGTTTTGATATAATTGTTTCTCTTGGGACATCACCTTCGATTGTTATTAGACTTTCTTCACCATCTTGAATGAATAATACAGTAGGAGTTCCATCTATATCAAAATTGTCTTCATATAATGCTTTTTCTTTTTCATTAAATTCAGCAATATTAAGTGCATATGCTTTTAAATTATAATCTCTTAAAACTCTAACAAATTTCGGAGTAAATTCTTTACAATGTTCACATCCTGTTTGTTTAATATAAAGAATGAATGTATCATCATCTTTTATTTTATTATTTATTTCTTTGATACTTGATTCTACAATATAATCTTCTTCACTATCTGAGAAGACCGTTATAACTACAATTAGTGCTACTATAACTACTGCAATAATTATTAACCATAAATATTTTTTCATTTAAAACACCTCCTCAAAAGTATAACATAATGGTTACCAAAATACAATAATATTTTATTTGTGTCAAATAATTGACAATTTGTTATATAATATGATATAATGTGCTAGTGATGGAAGGTGGATTAAATGGCTGACGGATTTTGCGCGGGAACTGCTCCAGTGTGGGAGTTTGTTGGAGAAATAATTTATATTATTAGAATTGTTATTCCAATTTTAATAGTTTTACTTGGAACAATAGATTTAGGTAAAGCAGTTCTTGCTGGTGAAGAAAAAACAGTAAAAGAAGCTCAAAAGAGTTTTATTAAAAGACTTATATATGGTGTTGCTATCTTCTTTATAATTCCTATTGTTGGTGTTATTTTTGGACTTTTAGGAGTTAACACTGATAGTGGCGATGGGAAAATATGTTGGGTTTGTGCTACAAAACCACATGGCAACGAGTGTAGAGAATATGTTGAGTATTTTAATAAGGATAATGATATAAATAATTACGATGATTCAATCGATGATGTAACTCCAGATGTTAATGGAAGTACTGAAGGATTAGATGAACTGTAAAAACGAAAAATATTTTAAAAATAGTTTGACAATAAATATTAAGTTATAGTATTATGGATATAGGTAGAAAGAGAGGTTATTAATATGTTAACTTTAAGTGTATTAAGTGGATTAGATTTTTTAAATAGTGTTCAATTTCTAGCAGAAACAAATTTTTGTTTAGAAACTAAGAGTATATGGATTTTAATCGGTAAGATTATTGGGTTTATTCAAATAGCAATCCCAGTTTTAATTGTTCTTTTGGGAACTATTGATTTAGGTAAAGCAGTTATA
>CAZKTT010000125.1:0-2314 GCA_964555755.1 uncultured Mycoplasma sp. | reverse complement strand
ATTTTACTTTTAGAACAATAGAATTTGAACAAATGGAATATCAAACATTTTGTAAAGAAGGCGAAGATGAAAAATTATATAACTTTTTTAAAGAGTACGGATTAAAATTCTATCAAGATTTAGGAATAGATAAAGCTAGATTAAGATATCACGATCATGAAAAACTAGCTCATTATGCTAAAGAAGCTTGTGATATCGAATATGAATTTCCATTTGGTTGGGGTGAAATTAATGGAACTCATAACAGAACTGATTTTGATTTAAAACGTCATCAAGATTTTAGTGGGGTTAGTCAAGAATATTTAGATCCAAATACTAACGAAAAATATGTACCATTTATTATTGAATCAACATATGGGCTTGATCGTTCTATATTAGCATTACTTTTTGATGCATATGAAGAAGAAAAATTAGAAAATGATACAAGGGAAGTATTAAAAATTCATCCTTATCTTGCTCCTTATAAAGTTGCAGTATTTCCACTTGTAAAAAAATATCATAGTGAGAAAGCAAAAGAAATATATGAAAAACTAAATAAGTATTTTATGACTAGTTATGATGAAACAGGCTCTATAGGTAAAAGATATAGAAGGGCAGATGCTATTGGAACAGTATTTTGTTTGACAGTTGATGATAATACTTTAAATAATGGTACTGTTACTTTAAGGGATAGAGATTCTATGAAACAAGTTACTTTAAAAATTGATGAAGTTAAAGAGTATATTGAAGAAAGAGTTAGTTTTTAACTCTTTTTTTTGACTTTTTTATAGAAATATGTTATAATTTAGCTACTTTTTTTAAAGAGGGTGATGGTATGAATATGGCAGTGGCTGGTACTAAAAATATTTTAGATATGCAGATTCAAAAACATCAAATTTCGTATACTGGTGAGCCTTTTTCTCAGTATCAAAAGGTATATTGCGGTACAAACGAAAACATATCGCATTATATGAGTTTTTCTATGCAAAAAGATGATAAGGTCCTTTCAGTTTTAGGGGGCGGCGATCATCCTTTTAATGCCGTTTGTAGTGGTAGTTTAAACGTTGATACATTTGATACTAATGAGTTAACTGAATACTATGCGCTTGGATTAAAAAAAGCACTTATATTAAAAAATACGTATAAAGGTTATTTATCTACATTAAAAAAACTAGTTATTGATGATATTAATATCGATAAAGAATATGCAATAATTGAAGAGTTGTTTCCTTATATGGAAGAAAAATATAAGGACTATTGGAAACAAGTAATTGATTTTAATTACGCTAGACAAGATAAGAAAAAGAATATTCCTCTTTTAAAACTATTGTTAATCAATAGACCAGAATCTGAAATAGACTTAAAAAGTAATAATTATCTTTTAGATAAAACTGAATACAATAAACTAAGAAATAATTTAAAGAATGCTAATATTACTTTTACTCCTTGTAATGCTACTGAATTGAGTGAGAAATTTGATAAAAAATATAGTTATATATATTTATCTAATATCTTAGATTATTTTTATAGGGAATATGGTTTTAGTTGGAATTATGAAACTTTAAAGGATTATGAAAAAAAGTTGGAAAACATTACTGAAGATGATGGAATAATATATTTAAACTATATATTTAATTATTTAAAAAATAATACTAAAAGAACTAATGTAGTAGGTTATTCAAATATTAATATAAATAATTTAACAAATGAAAAAATAAAAGTCTTTCCTAATGTTTCATTAAAATATGAGGATGCAATACTATATAAAAGAAAAAAATAATTTTTTTCTTTTTTTTCGACAAAAAAATATTGTGATTTTTAATACAATATTTTTGGTGATATTATGAACGAATTATTTATATTTTCAGTTAAAAATGAGTTTTATAAACTATATAAAAATAAACCAAGTGAATTATTTTATACATATTCTCGAATATATAATTTAAAAAAAAGTGATAAAGAATATGGTTATAATCTTTTTACTCAGATAAGTGATTTTTTTGATAAAGATAAAATAAATAAGTATTTGCAAGAAAGATATAATAATAAAATAATGTATTCATATTATAATAATGAACATGTTATAAATAATTTATTTATTAATGAGATATCTATTCTTACAGTAAAAAGTTCTAGTATTCGTATAGAAACTAATAAGGATACTCCGTTATTTATTGATGATTTAAAAGATTTAGATGAGCATTTATTAGTGTGTAATTTTAAAACTCAAGATTATTATTTTATAAATAAAAAAAGAGTTAAAATTTAATAAAATATCTTTCATTATCATAAACTATTTTATAAAATAAATATTAGTGGAGGTAGTTATATGTTA
>CAZKTT010000124.1:0-2383 GCA_964555755.1 uncultured Mycoplasma sp. | reverse complement strand
ACAATAAAAGCACATAGATATACACAAAGTGCTCTTAATAAAATAGAAGAATCAGGTAGTAAAGCTGAGGTGATTTAAGATGTTTAAAACACTTAAAGGGCTATTTACTAAAAAGAATAAAGATTTAAGAAAAAGATTATATTTTACAATTGCTGTACTAACTTTATATATTATAGGTACTACAATTGAAATTCCTGGTACGCAAGAAGTAACTAAAAACCTTGGATTTTTGGAACTTTTAAATGTTATGGGTGGTGGAGCCTTAAAGAGATTCTCAATTTTCGCTTTAGGGGTAATACCTTACATTACAGCATCTATCGTAATGCAATTATTACAAATGGATATAGTTCCATATTTTAAAGATTTATCTAAACAAGGTCATACAGGAAAACAAAAACTAAATAAAATAACTAGATATATGGGTATTATATTTGCATTCATACAAGGTTATGCTATGAGTTATGCTTTCTTAGGATCAGAGTTTTCTATCTTAGGAAAACTTGAAGTAGCATTTATAATGACTGCAGGTACAGCATTCTTGTTATGGTTAGGAGATCAAGTTACTCAAAAAGGATTTGGTAATGGTGTTTCATTACTAATCATGGCTGGTATCTTGGCTTCACTTCCAGGAACAATGACTACTGCATATACTGAATTAATGTCATATGATACTACTAGTGCAATAATTTCTGGTGGTGCTAAATTCTTATTATTCTTATTAGTATGTATTTTAGTAGTTATTGGTGTTGTATTTGTTGAAGGTGCAAAGCGAAAGATAAATATTCAATATGCCAATAAATCAACTGCAAATTTAGGTAAACAAACTTATATGCCTATTAAGATTAATTCTGCGGGAGTTATCCCTGTAATCTTTGCTTCGAGTTTAATTGCAGTACCTATTACTGTTGCTCAAGTAATAAAAAGTGATTCGTTTACAAATTTTGTAAACTCATATATAGATTACACAACTCCAGTTGGACTTATTCTATATGTTGCACTTATTATATTCTTTGATTATTTCTATACATTTGTTCAAATGAAACCTGATCAAATGGCGAAAAATTTAAAGGACAATGGTGGATATATTCCAGGAATTAAACCTGGAAAAGATACTGAAGAGTATTTTTCAACATTGCTTATTAGACTTACAACTGCTGGAGCAGTATTCTTAGCAATAATTTCTGCTTGTCCAATACTAATCAATGTAATAAGTGGTTTACCAGAATCAGTTTCAATTGGTGGTACAGGATTATTGATCGTTGTAGGTGTATCTGTAGAAACATATAAGCAAATTGAAAGTAGTTTACTTAGTCGTGAGTATACTGCTGGAAATACAACCAGTGCTCATAGAAGGAGGGCAAGAAGATAATGAAAAATTTAATATTAATTGCTCCTCCTGCGGCTGGTAAAGGAACATTATCAAAAAAACTATGTGATGAGTTCGGATATGTTGCTTTATCGACAGGAGATATGTTAAGAGAAAGAGCAGAAGAAGATAACAATCTAAAAGAAATGATGAAAACTGGACAATTAATTGATGATAATTTAGTTTTTGAAGCATTAAAATCTAAACTAAATAAATTAGGTCAAACACCATATATTTTGGATGGATTTCCAAGAACAGTTAATCAAGCTGTTATGTACGATGAATTACTTCAAGATATGAATAGGGATTTAGGTGTGGTAATTTATTTAGATGTAGATAAAGAAGAATTAATGAATAGGGTAATAACAAGACTTGTTTGTCCAAAATGTAAAGCATCTTATTCAACAAGAAATAAGGATTTATTTCCTAAGAATGAAGGAATTTGTGACTATTGTAATAGTGCACTTATTCAAAGAGAAGATGATAGTGAAGAAGTATTTAATAAAAGATATGATGAATACTTAACTAAAACTTCACCACTTGTTGAATATTATGAATCTAGAGGATTACTTAAAAAAATTGATGGTATTACTTCAGAAGAAACATTTGAACAAGCAGTTAAGTTAATTAAGTAGGTTTATGATTACGATAAAAAGTGATAGAGAAATAGCTTTATTAAAAGTTGCAGGTAATATTGTTTATGAAACACATCAGTATTTAAAACAGTATTTAAAACCTGGTATTTCCACTAGAGAATTGGATAAACTTGCTGAGGATTTTATAAGAAGTAAAGGGGCTATTCCATCTTTTAAAGGATATGATGGTTTTCCTGGTAGTATATGTACAAGTATTAATGAACAAGTTGTACATGGAATACCTGGCAAACAAGTATTAAAAGATGGCGATATAATTTCTATTGATATTGGAGCTTGTTATAAAGGTTATCATGGTGATAGCGCTTGGTAAATATCCGGAGCGGGCTTGATAGGGAACGTCCGGTCATCATAGATGATGTTA
>CAZKTT010000123.1:0-2405 GCA_964555755.1 uncultured Mycoplasma sp. | reverse complement strand
AGCACTTGACTGTTAATCAAGGGGTCCTAGGTTCGAGCCCTAGTTGAGGCGCCATTTGTGTATTAAGAGATTAATCTCTTTTTTTCTTTAATGGAATAATAAATTATGCTATTATATTAATTGAAAAAAGAAGGTGCTGAAGTGAGCAAAAGAAAAAGAACTAGAAAATCATTCAAATATACTAAAAAAACTACGAAAACTATAAAAAAAGTATTTAAGACACTTGAACTAGAAAAGAATAAATTTAATGGATTCGAGCTTGCTTTAATGTTTATTATGGCTTTAGTATTTGGAATTTTGATTGGTGAAATTGCTTTTAATAACAATAGTATAACTAATTTAAGTATCAATGAATCAAGCGAAGTAAAAGAAATAGAAAAAGTATATAATACAATCAAGAAAGAATACATTGAAGATATCAGTTCAGATAAATTAAAAGAAGCAGCAATTGAAGGTATGATGTCATTATTAAAAGATAATTACTCAGTTTATTATAATAAAGAAAACTCTGAAGATTTTAAAGAAACTCTAGAAGGATCATTTTATGGACTAGGAGTAGAAATATATCAAAACAGTAAAAAAGAAATTATAATAAATAAAGTGTACGATCACACACCTGCTGCAAAAGCTGGGTTAAAAAAAGGTGATAAGTATCTAAAAATAAATGGTAAAGATGTAACTAATAAGAATATTGATGAATTGTCAAAATTAATAAAAGGAGCAACTTCTAAAGCATTAACAATCACAGTAGAAAGAGAAGGCAAAGCATTATCTTATAAAATAAATACTGATAAAGTAGATATACCATCAGTAGAATCGAAAATAATAGAAAAAAGCAATAAAAAAATAGGATATATATACATATCAACCTTTGCCTCAAACACACCTACACAATTTGATAAAGCTCTAAACAAAATAAAAAAAGAAAAAACAAATAAACTAATTATTGATTTAAGATCAAACCCAGGTGGGGATTTAGAATCTGTCATAGCAATAGCAAGCAATTTCTTAAGTAAAAAAGATGTAGTAGTAAATATAGTAACAAATAAAGTTAGTGAGCCAAGATATAGTATAAAAGATGGTAATAAGAATTATGAAATAGCAGTTTTAATTGATCATTATAGTGCATCTGGCTCAGAGGTACTAGCTTCTGCTCTTAGTGAAAACTGCAATGCTACTTTAATTGGAGAAACAACATACGGCAAAGGTAGTGTACAAAAAATTAAAACTTTGTCCAGTGGTACTATTATGAAATACACAGCACAAACTTGGAAAACAAGCAAGGGGAAATCAATTGATAAAATTGGTATTAAACCAACTATAAAAGTAACTTTAAATGAAAAGTACTATAAAACTTTAGATGAAAAAGATGATAATCAATATCAAAAAGCAATCAATGTGTTACTTAAAAAGTAGCACTTTTTTTGATTTGTGTTTTTATTAAAAAAGATATATAATGTATTTAAGTGGGAGTGATTATATGAAAAAGTATAACCCAGGAGATCACTTAAAAATCCATAAGTATAAACACAATGGCAATATCCATAGAAGTTGGGATGATGCAACGTTTCTAAAAGAAAACGATGAATATATGATATTTGCTAATTACAAAACTTTAGTAATTGAAGCTGACGGAAGGACTTGGAAAACAAAAGAACCTGCAATAATGTATTTTTCTAAACATGATTGGTTCAATATAATTGGCCAATTAAAACCATCTGGTATTTATTACTATTGCAATTTAGCATCACCTTTTGTTATAGAAAAAGACACAATAAAGTACATAGATTATGATTTAGATTTAAGAGTATTTCCTGATGGGTCATTTAAAGTACTTGATAGAGGAGAATATCAATATCATAAAAAGAAAGTGAATTATTCAGATGAACTTGACATGATATTGAAAAGTGAATTGACAAAATTAATTAACAAAGTAAGAAACAAAGAATACCCTTTTCAAAAAGAAATAATAAACAAAGATTATGAAGTTTATAAGGGTGTTTCAAAAGAAAAAATCAAAATTTAAGGTTCTTTGTTTCAAATGATTGCATAATATATAATGATAAAATAAATAATATTAAAAAATATTATTTTTTTATTGACAAAAAAAGATAAATCATATATATTAAAAAACGCTGTACAAAAAATTATTAAAAACTGTCAATAGACACAAATATCAAAAAAAAAATAAAATTTCTTGACATTAAACAATAATTTTGGTACAATGAATAGGCAGTCACAAAAAATGACAGCTAAAAAGAAGATTTGATCTTTGAAAACTGAGCAAAACGTCAATTTTGAGATAGCTAGGAAATTAATTTTAAAATCAAACTAAAAATAAATATTTTTTATTGGAGAGTTTGATCCTGGCTCAGGATGAACGCTGGCGGCATGCCTAAGACATG
>CAZKTT010000122.1:0-2481 GCA_964555755.1 uncultured Mycoplasma sp. | reverse complement strand
TAAAATAAATGAAATATACAAATTAGAACAACTAGAAACAATTGATTTTTATTACTTATCAAATGTAGAACAATTGAACAAAATAAAACAGACAAGAAATAATATAAGAGATATAAAAAAAGGATTAAAAGAAGAACAACCAATAGATATGTTAGAAATAGATTTAAAACAAATATGGCAAACATTAGGAGAAGTAATTGGAGAAACATATACTGAAGAATTATAAGATAATTTATTTAAAAATTTCTGTGTAGGTAAATAAAAAAAGGTATTTTATATCTTTTTTTATTAAAATATGATAATATAAAACAAAGGAGACATTACTATGGAAGATGTAAAAATGACAAGTAATGAAAGACTTAATTTACACAAGAAGGATACAAATGAAATTTATTATACACTTGAAGCATGCATATATAAATTTAATAGATTAGGAATAAAAGAACTAGAAATAAATAATATTGTAAAAGTTTATAGAAATAAAATATTTGAAATTTATAATGACTTTGAAAAAGAAAATATTGATTTTTGGGATGAAAAATTCGCACTAAGAGACCCAATAATGCTAGAATTAGAATCTTATATGACAATAGGTACAATATTGACAGGAAGAATAATAGAGGAAGCAGTTAATTCACCAGTTTTAGCATTAAATAGAAAAAGAATAAACAAAATAAAAATAAAACAATTGGAACATGAAATAGATGGGCTAAACGAAATTATTGATTTTATTTATGATTATGATATAAAAAGCAATATAAATGAAACATTAATAAGATATTATTTAAGTCTTCCTACAGGACTAATGCAACCTGAAGAAATTAAAGAAAAATCTGAGAATATAAATGAATGCGTAGATAGATTAGGATTAGAGGATTATGTTAATAAAGAAGAATTAGGAAAAATAATTGAAACAAAAACAAACAAATCAAAAATAAAGCAAAGGAAAAAATAGTTTCAAAGACAAAAGAAGAAATGTTAAATTTCAAAAAGAGCAGATAAAGAACTATTAAGTTCTTTTTTCTTGTGAAAAACAAAAAAATGTGCTATGATACAAGCGCATAAAAAAGGAAGTGATAAAATGAGCTATGACATAATTGTTGTTGGTGGTGGCCACGCTGGATGCGAAGCAGCTTTAGCTAGTGCAAGACTTAATAACAAAACATTACTAATTACTGGTAACATCAATAATATAGCAGATACACCATGTAATCCCTCAATCGGAGGCTCAGCAAAAGGTATAGTAGTTCGTGAAATAGATGCCCTAGGAGGAGAAATGGGTATAAATGCTGATAAATCACTTCTTCAAATAAAAAAACTAAATACCAGGAAAGGCCCAGCTGTTTGGTCTTTAAGAGCACAAATAGACAAAGTTGATTATCAAGAAGAAATGATAAAAACTTTAAAACATCAAAAAAATCTAGATATAAAAGAAACTCTCGTAGAACACTTAATAATAGAAAATAATCAAGTAAAAGGGGTAAAAACAAGAGAAAAAGAAGATATATTATCAAAAGCAGTTATATTAACCACAGGAACATATCTAAATTCTAATATCTTAATCGGAGACAAAAAGAAAAAAGAAGGCCCTCATGGAGAAGAAACAGAACTTAATCTAAGTAAAGATTTAAAAGAACTAGGATTTACCATTCAAAGATTAAAAACTGGAACCCCACCAAGAATAAAAAAAGAAAGTATAGATTTTTCAAAAACAAAGATAGAACCTGGATCAAAGGATCCATTGAAATTTTCTTTTACAGAAGAAACAGATTTTAATCCTGAAACAGGAGAGGATTGCTATTTAATATATACAACTCCAAAAACACATGAAATAATTAATAAAAATCTAGAAAAATCAGCTATGTACGGTGGATATGCTGAAGGAATAGGGCCAAGATATTGTCCATCAATTGAAGATAAAATAGTAAGATTTAATGATAAAGAAAGACATCAATTATTTTTAGAACCAGAAAGTAGACATTATGACTCAATTTATATTCAAGGTTTTTCTTCAAGTATGCCAGTAGAAGTCCAAGAGAAAATGGTGCATTCCTTACCAGGATTAGAAAAAGCAGAAATACTAAAATATGCTTATGCTATCGAGTATGATGCAATAGATCCAACTGAGGTAAAAAGAACACTAGAAACAAAAATAATAGAAAATCTATTTACTGCAGGACAAATAAATGGAACAAGTGGTTATGAAGAAGCTGCTTGTCAAGGTTTAATCGCAGGTATAAATGCTAATCAAAAAATTCATAATAAAGAGCCATTAATACTAAGAAGAGATGAGGCCTACATTGGTGTCTTAATAGACGATTTAGTAACAAAAGGAACCAAAGAGCCATATAGACTTTTAACTTCAAGAGCAGAATATCGACTTCTTTTAAGAGATGATAATGTTGATCTAAGACTTACCGAATATGGAAGAGAAGTAGGATTAGTAAATGATAAGAAATATGGAATTTTTAAAGCAAAAAG
>CAZKTT010000121.1:0-2504 GCA_964555755.1 uncultured Mycoplasma sp. | reverse complement strand
ATAGCGCTTGGAGTTATGAGGTAGGTAATTGTTCAGAAGAAAAGAAAGAATTACTTAAGCATACAGAAGAAGCATTATACGAAGGATTAAAACAAGTTAAACCAGGAAATAGAATTGGTGATATTTCATTTGCTATTGAACAGTATGCAAATAAATATAATTTAGGAGTTGTAAAGGAATTGGTTGGTCACGGAGTGGGTACTAGTATTCATGAAGATCCAGATATTCCAAATTTCGGAGAGAAAAATACAGGTCCTAGAATAAAAAAAGGCATGGTTTTTGCAATAGAACCAATGCTTAACTTAGGAAGTCCAAATATAGTTATGTTAGATGACAATTGGACAATAGAAACAGAAGATTATAGTCCATCAGCACACTTTGAACATACAGTAGTAGTTACCAATGATGGATACGAAATTTTGACAGGAGTGATGCAATAGTGGCTAAAAAAGATGTAATTGAAGTTGAAGGAAAAGTTCTAGAAGTTATCCCAGGAGGAGAATTTAAAGTAGAACTTCCTAATGGCCATACAATAGTGGCTACAATATCTGGTAAAATGCGTCTTAATTATATTCGTATTTCTCCAGGTGATAAAGTAACGATTGAACTTTCTCCCTATGATTTAACTCGTGGGAGAATAACCTATAGAAATTAGGAGGTAAATAATATGAAAGTTAGAGCGTCAGTTAAACCAATATGCGCTAAATGTAGAGTGATCAAGCGTAAAGGAAAAGTTATGGTGATTTGTGATAATCCAAAACACAAACAAGTTCAAGGTTAGTAAGGAGGAAAATTATGGCTCGTATTAAAGGTGTAGAAATACCAAATGATAAGAAAATTGTTATATCTTTAACTTATATTTATGGTGTTGGTCGTACCACAGCTGAAAAGATAGTTGAAGCTGTTAAGATTGATCCAGAAAAAAGAACAAAGGATTTAACGAATGAAGAATTAGGTTTAATTCGTGAAGAATTAAATAAGTATACAACTGAAGGTGACTTAAGACGTGATGTTTCTATGAATATCAAGAACTTAAAAGAAATGGGATGTTATAGAGGTATTCGTCATAGAAAAGGTTTACCTGTAAGAGGTCAAAGAACTAACAGAAATGCTAGAACTCGTAAAGGTAAAGGTAAAGTTGTTGCTAATAAGAAGAAATAGGGTTTAAGGAGGTTAAACTATGGCTTATAAACAAAGAAAAAGAAAAGTTAAGAAGAATGTTCCTGAAGGTATAGCTTTCATTCATTCTACTTATAACAATACAATTACCACAATTACAGATAAAGATGGTAATGCATTGACATGGGCAGCACCTGGAGCATGCGGCTTTAAAGGTAGTAAAAAATCTACTCCATATGCTGCAGGAATAGCTGCTGAAAAGGCTGGTAGAGCAGCATTTGATATGGGAATGAGAAAAGTAGAAGTATGTGCTAAAGGTGTAGGACCTGGTAGAGAAACTGCTATTAGATCACTTCAAACTGCTGGACTTGAAGTTACATCAATTAAAGATGAAACACCAATTCCACATAATGGTTGTCGTCCACCAAAAAGACCACGTAATTAATAAGAGGAGGGGAATTTATGATTCAATTTGAAAAACCAAATTATAAAATTACTTATTATGTAGAAAAGGATAATTATGGGAAATTTGAACTAGAACCTTTAGAAAGAGGTTTTGGTTATACCATCGGAAATGCTTTAAGAAGGGTTATGCTTTCTTCACTTCCAGGTAGTGCTATAACAAGTGTTAAGATTGATGGAGTACTACATGAATTTCAAACAATCGAAGGTGTTGTTGAAGATGTAACTACTATTGTTCTTAATTTAAAGAGTATAATTATTAAAAAACATTGTTCAGATGATCGTACAATTAAACTATTTGCTGATAAACCAGGAGTTATAACAGCAGGTGATATAGTATGTGATGCTGATGTTGAAATAATTAATCCAGATCAAGTAGTGGCTACTTTAGCAGAAGGTGGTAAACTTGATATGGAAATGAATGTATCTTCAGGAAGAGGGTATGTAAGAGCAGAAGAAAACAAAGCAAAACTTTCTGATAAAAAAATCGGAGTTATTGCTATAGATTCTTTATATTCTCCAATTGAAAGAGTAGCTTATGAAGTTCAAGATGCTCGTGTAGGGCAAGATGAAAGTTACGATAAATTAGTACTTGAAGTTTGGACTAATAGCTCTATGAAACCTGAAGAAGCAGTAGCACTTGCTAGTAGAATTCTAATTGAACATTTAGAATTAGTTACTAAATTAGATGAAATTGCTGATGCTACAGGTATGATGATTGAAAAGAAAGAAGATCCAAAACAAAAAGCATTAGAAACTGCTATTGAGGATTTAGATTTTTCAGTTCGTGCTTATAACTGTTTAAAAAGAGCAGGAATTCATACTTTACAAGATTTAGTTAATAAATCAGATTCAGAAGTAATGAAAATTAGAAATTTAGGTAAAAAATCATTAAAAGAAGTATTAGATAAAGTAAAAGAACT
>CAZKTT010000120.1:0-2519 GCA_964555755.1 uncultured Mycoplasma sp. | reverse complement strand
AATTACCACTACCAAGTTTTGGCCCAGAAATAAAACTTGATTTTGATAAAATTGCTTACTATAAATCAAGTGATGATGATATAAAAAATGATTGGAATGATATAAAAAGTGATGTAAAAACTGAATTGGATGATCTTGGTGTCATTGAATCAGAAAAACATTTAGATGGTATAGGTGTTCAATATCAAAGTGAAGTTATATACCACAACATGTTAAAAGAACTAGAAGAAAAGAATGTAATATTTACCTCCATAGAAGAAGGATTTAAAAAATATCCAGAAATAGTAAATAAATACTTTTCTAAAATAGTAAAACCAGGAGAGAATAAATTTACAGCACTAAATGGTGCAGTATTTTCAGGAGGTAGTTTTATCTATATTCCTAAAAACACTAAACTTGATAGACCACTTCAAAGCTATTTTAGAATAAATAGTAAAGATTTAGGACAATTTGAAAGAACTTTAATTGTCGTAGATGACAACAGTTCTCTTCACTATGTTGAAGGTTGTACTGCAAAAAGCTATTCAACTTCTAACTTGCATGCAGCAGTAGTTGAAATATATGTAGGCAGAAATAGTACATGCAGATATTCAACTATTCAAAACTGGGCTACTAATGTTTATAACTTAGTAACAAAAAGGGCCTTAGTCGAAGAATCAGGTACTATGGAATGGATTGATGGAAATATAGGTTCATACAAAACTATGAAATATCCTTGTTCAATATTAAAAGGAGATAACTCAAAAGGAACATGTATTACAATAAGTGTAGCAAGTGCCAACCAACATCAAGATAGTGGGGCTAGAATGATTCACTTAGGTAAAAACACTAATAGTAATATAGTATCTAAAAGTATAGCTCTAAAAGGAGGTAAAGCAGATTTTAGAGGCAAAGTAAAAATAAGTAAAGACGCTTTAAATAGTAATGCAGTTGTAAAATGTGATACATTAATTTTGGATAATGAATCTAGTAGCGATACTTATCCTGACAACATAATAGAGAATAAAAATAGTTTCATTGAGCATGAAGCAACAGTAGCTAAAATAAGTGAAGAAAAACTGTTTTATCTAATGAGTAGAGGTCTTACAAAAGAAGACGCTACACAGATGATAATACTAGGATTTGTGGATAAATTTAAACAAGAACTACCAATGGAATATGCTGTAGAATTAAATGCTTTACTTAAAAAACTTTAAAAACTATCAAACTTAAATATTATAAGTAAAAAATTGTTCAAATAAAAATTCCTATTAAGGAATTTTTTTATTTGGAATAATACTACCAATAATTATGTTAAAATAGCTCATTTGTATTATTATTTTTTATCTTTTATAGTGTAATCAGGAGGTGAAAAAATGCTTAATCAAATTGTACTAGTAGGACGTTTAGTAAGAGATCCAGAAGTGAATACAACTAAGAACGGAACTAATGTTTCTAAGATCACTTTAGCAGTTCCTAGGAGCTATAAAAATGTAGATGGTAAGTATGAAACTGATTTTATTGATTGTACTTTATGGCAACTTATGGCTACTAACACTAAAGAGTATTGTAAAAAAGGTGATATAGTTGGTGTAAAAGGTAGAATTGAGTCAAGAGTCTATGAAAAAGATGATGAAAAGAAATACTTAACTGAAGTAATTGCAGAAAAAGTAACTTTTCTTTCATCAAATAACAAAGCAGAAGAAGTTTAATCTTCGGTTTTAAAAAAGCATATTTCAGGTGAAATATAATACTATAATCTACATAGCACAAAAAACATTAATAAAAAAGTAAATTTTGTTGAAATTGCTTTTTTTTTATGATACAATGCATTTATAAGGTAAAGGAGGTATTATAGTGGATAAGAAAAAGATCTTAACTATTAATAAAGCTGATGGTACTACTGAAGAAGTAGAAGAAGTTATTAGCTTTGAATTTAATGATACCAAAAAACGTTATTTAGTTTATACAAAGAATGAAAAGGATTCAAATGGCAATATTACAATTTATGTTACTGAAGTAATCATGGATAGTTTAGGAACTAGATTACTTGGGGTTGAAAGTGATGAAGAATGGTCTAGGATAAAAGATGTTTTAAGAAAACTAGCTAAGAAAGAGGGAGCTTAGGGAGGATATTATGGAAAATATTAAAGTTAGTAGTGTTTATTTAGATATAAAAGGTGACGATAAAAACGCTGATCAAATCAGCATTCCAAAAAGAGTAAAACTAGAAGAATATAGATTAAATGAAATCAAATCTGAAGGATTAAATATTGCTCCAATTAAGCCAGTAGAAGAACCTAAAGAAGAAGTAAAAGAAGAACCAAAAATCACTGTCGAAAAACCTGAAGTAGTTGCTAAAGTTGAAGCTAAAAAAGAAGAACTTGCTGATAACCAAAATACAGAAAAACCAACATTCCTATATGGTGGATTGAAACAATTCAAAGATGTAGAAGAAGATAAGAGAATGGAAGATGCAAGTAAAACAGTAGCAGATAAATATAAAGATCATAATGAACCTAAGAAAGAAGAACTTGAAA
>CAZKTT010000119.1:0-2529 GCA_964555755.1 uncultured Mycoplasma sp. | reverse complement strand
GAAAAATGGAAATTGATAGTCAAGATTTTACTATTTATTATTCTAATGAATGTCCATATGTAGAATATGAAGTTAAAGAATTATCTGATTATGCTAAAGATAAAGGAATTAAATTAAACTTTATAAAAATAGATTCATTAGAGAAAGCTAAAAATGCACCATGTGTATTTAATAACTGGGCTAATTTCTATAAAGGAAAATTTGTATCAAACACAATATTAAATGCTAATGCGTTTGAAAAACTAATTAAATAAAAAATTAGATACCTTTTTAGATAACCTAAAACTATAAAAAGAGAAAATTATTGTAGTTTATGCGAAAAACAAGACATAAAATGAGAAAAATAAAGCAAAAAATATGCAATATATTTCCATGTGGAAGTGGCAAGAAATATAAGCATTGCTGTGGTAAGAATTAAATAAAGTTAACTTAAAAGAGTTAGCTTTTTTACTTATATTAAAGTTTTTGTGATAAAATATAAGTAGAAATTAAGTTTCTTATTTATGAGTTTTGTTAAGCCTAGAATCATTTCCTGTTAAAATACTTGTTAGAGTCATATAATTTTAGTGTGAAGGGAGAAAAATTATGAATCAAGAAAAAATTGGAAAATTTATAGCAAAATGTCGTAAAGATAAGAAAATGACGCAATCAGAGTTAGCAGAAAAATTAGGAGTAACAGATAAATCAATTGGTAATTGGGAGAATAGTAGAAATATGCCAGATTTATCTTTATTTAAACCATTATGTGATGAATTAGGAATAACTATAAATGATTTAATGAGTGGTGAAAAAATAGGTAAAGATAAATATCAAGAAAAATTTGAAGAAAATATTGTAAATACAATTGACTATTCAACTAAAAGAATAAATAAATATAGTAATGTAATTGGATTATTATTAGTTATATTTGGACTATTTATATCAATGTCTGCAATTATGATGTTTCCAAGTGAAAGTAGTTGGGGATCAATTTATTCGGTATTTGGAGTAATTATTTTCTTAATAGGTATGTCGAGGCTGACTAGAGGTATAAAATATTTTATAAGATTACCTTTGTTACTTGCCATCTTCTTGGGAGCGCTGAGTATATTGTTTTTTACAGATTATATAAATGTTAAAATGAATAATGTCGCTCCAATGTTTAGAGAAACTTCGACTTATGTTGGAAGTGATGATGGAGAAGTTATTTATTATGATGCTCCATTCTATAATGTAATTAAGTGTAATGATAAGTTTAATATTGTAAAAAATAAAAATTACACACATGAGCAATTATTTGAATATTGCTTAAATAATAAATAAAATATTTAAGTAAATAAAAGTATTTGCTTTTGTGTTATTATGATAAGTATGAGGTGTAAAAATGAAAAATCATAGAGAAAAAGTTGTGGTAAAAACCAGTATAATTAGTATTTTATCAAATATTGTACTTGCTAGTTTTAAAGCGTTTGTAGGTATAATTGCTAATTCAATTGCAATTATTTCAGATGCCATCAATAACTTAAGTGATGCTTTATCAAGTATTATTACGATAATTGGAACAAAACTTGCTGGTAAAGCTCCAGATAAAAAACATCCATATGGTTATGGAAAAATTGAGTATATGACTTCTTTAGTAGTATCTGCCATTGTTTTATATGCTGGTGTTACTGCATTATTAGAGTCAATAAAGAAAATTATTCATCCTGAAAATGTTGATTATAATACTGTTACATTAGTGGTTTTAATCGCTGCGATTATTGTTAAATTTATTTTAGGAATATATGTTAAGAAAAAAGGTAAAGAAGTTAATTCTAGTTCTTTAGTAGCTAGTGGATTAGATGCATTTAATGATGCTATACTTTCTATATCAGTTTTAGCTTCGGCAATTATATATATGCTATTTAGTGTAAGCTTGGAAGCATATGTTGGTGTATTGGTATCTATATTCATTATAAAAGCTGGAGTGGAACTTATTAAAGAATCAGTTGATAATATGTTAGGAGTTAGAGTAGAAAGTGATCTTTCTAAATCCATTAAAAAAGAAGTTTTAAAAGAAGAGGCTGTACAAGGTGTATATGATTTAGTATTACATGATTATGGCCCAGATAAATATCTTGGTTCAGTTCATATAGAGGTAGCAGATACTTTATCAGTTGCAGATATTGATAAAATATCTAGACGTATAACTAAAACAATAATGGCAAAGTATGGGGTAATACTACATACGATTGGAGTTTATTCTATTAATACAAAGGATAAAAAAGTAATTTCTGTAAGAAAAGATATTTATGATATAGTATTTGCCCATAAAGGTATTTTACAAATGCATGGATTTTATTTCGATGAAAAAGATAAAACTATTAGTTTTGATATAATTATAGATTTTAAAGTAAAGAATAGAGAAGAAGTATATAAAGAAATATATGATGAAATTCAAACTAAATATAAAGATTATGAAATAAATATAACATTAGATATTGATATTAGTGATTAGTAATTTGTTTATAAAAAACGGACAAAAAGGTCTGTTTTTTATATGATATAATG
>CAZKTT010000118.1:0-2656 GCA_964555755.1 uncultured Mycoplasma sp. | reverse complement strand
ATAAAAATGGGCTTATAAGAAAAATGTACCGTTTAAAATTATACTAAAAGTATATGAAAATGTCAATATATTTAAGACTTTTTATACGTAAACAAAAAGTCTTTTTAATAAAAAAAGTTAGTCATAACTAACTTCTTCTAAATATAATCCACAACCTGGAACAGATTTCATATTTCCTTCTCTTTTTTTACTATCAAGAACATCTTTCATATATGAAACATCTTTCTTATTTAAACCTATTTCTATTAGTATTGCCACTACATTTCTAATCATTTTTCTTAAGAAACCATTACCTTTAAAAGTTATCTTTAATATATCATTACTTTCTTCTACACTTATTAAATATATTTCTCTAATCGTATTATCATCTTCACTAGAATCAGTAACAAAAGCTCTAAAATCATGTTTTCCTACTAAAAAGTTTGTAGCATCTACTATCTTTTGAACATCTAATTTTTGACATAATTGATATACATAATTTCTCTTTATAGGATCAAATTCACCTTGATTAATATAATAGCTATAACTCTTACTAATTACGTTATATCGAGCGTGAAACTTATCATTTTTCTTTTCTACTTTTTTCACATAAATTTCACCATCAAAACTATTATTCAAATACTTTTTTAAATTGTATTCCTTTAAATCTTTATCTAAATCAAAATGAGCACATTGATTTAATGCATGAACACCTTTATCTGTTCTGCCAGAAGCATGTATTTCTACTTTTTTACCCTCTAATTCAGATAAACTATTTTCAATAGTACTTTGCACTGTTTTTAAATCTTTTTGCCTCTGATAACCGTTAAATACGCTACCATCATAACTAAACTTTATAAAATATCTCATTTTTTTCTTCCTTTTAGTTTTTGTGCTCTATACATTATTTTAAGTGCCAGTTTTCTGGGTAACATATTTACTAAATGAGTACCAATTCTTGTCCAAAAACCTGGAATAATCAAGAATTTATTTTTGTTAAGCATTTTATTAATAGCATATTTTGCAACATAATCAGCTTTTAACCCTTTAATAGCAAAAGTAGTACCTGCAGTTGCATTAAAATTAGTATCAACAGGTCCTGGACAAAGTACTGAAATCTTAATTTTTGATTTATCTCTTCTTAATTCTTCATAAAGCCCAGAAGAAAATGATACTACGTAGCTTTTAGTAGCATAATAAGTACTTAAAAGTGGTCCTCCTTTTATAAGCCCTGCGATAGAGGCAACATTAAGTATTTTACCTTCACCTTTTTTAAGAAAATCTTTTAAGAATAATTTAGTTAATATATGTACTGCTTTAACATTAACATTTATCATATCTAATTCTGTTTGAAGATCAGTCTCTTTTACTTTACCATAAAGCCCAAATCCTGCATTGTTTACTAGTAAATCTATATCTTCATTTTTAACCACCATGTATAAATCTTTTATACCTTTTTCATCTGCTAAATCTACTACTACGATTTTTACTTTTGTATCTAATTTTTTTTGTAATTCCTCTAAAAATTGTTTATTTCTACCCACTACAATTAAATCATAACCAAGTTTAGATAAATAAACTGCTATTTCTCTTCCAATTCCAGAAGAAGCTCCAGTTACAAGTGCTTTCATAAAATCACCCACTTAAATTGTACCATAAAAACATTTACCAAAAAAGTAAAACTAGTAATTATTATACTAGTTTACTAATCGTTTAAAAAAAGTTAAAAACACCAAAAGCAATATAAACAAGAGAGAAGAAAATTATATTAATCATAAATAATACTTTTTTCTTTTTAAAATATCTAAAATAGATAACTGTACTAGCAGTACTAAAAGATGAAATAAATATAAGTCCTATTATAATTGAGAATAATACTTTGGCTTTAAAAAACGCAAAAGCTAAGAAAACCAAAAGTGAAATAAATACTGGTATTAAAGATATAAATATTCTTCCATCACGGACATCTTCTTCAGAATGTTCTTCCTGCTTAAATTTACTTAAGAAAATAATATAAGATCTCACTAGTATAAATGCTAGTAATGCATAAAGTATTTCATACTTACCAAATAGGAATGTTAATACAATGATAAGTATAGAATTAATTATACATAATACTCCAAATGATTTAGAATTATTGTTTTTATAAAGCAACATAATTACTTCAACTACTATTAAAAAGAATGCTTTAAATAATGATTCCAGATAATTATTCGTAAATTTATCATTTAATATATACACATAATAACTAAAAAAACAAATAAAAGTAACTAATAAAACTATTAGTAGTTTTCCAATAATATTATGATAATAAGCACTATTTTTAATCTTTTTTTCTACTTCTTGTGTTTCTACCTCATCAGTATTTTTTTTCTTCTTCACATTATCACCTTAATATGATTATATCATAAAAAAGAATTAGTATTAAACTAATTCTATTATAACCATTAACGCTCCATCTCCGCGTCTTTCGTCAACTTTAATTATTCTTGTGTATCCACCATTACGATCCTTGTAACGAGGAGCAAGATCATCAAACACTTTTTTAGTAGCTTTTTTATCATTTAAAAGAAATGCTGCTGCTTTTCTGCGAGATACTAAAGAACCATTCTTACCATAAGTAATCATTTTTTCCATTGTTCTTCTTAATTCTTTAGCTCTAGCTTCAGTAGTAGTA
>CAZKTT010000117.1:0-2677 GCA_964555755.1 uncultured Mycoplasma sp. | reverse complement strand
AAAAGAAAGTGTAATTGAAGTAGATAAACTGCGAGATGTAGATAAAATAATAGATCATTTTGATACAGAATATATAAAAAATTCTTACATGTCATTAGTAGATCCAAAAACAGGAACAATAACTATAACATTAGAAGCTCCAGATGATTTATTTGAAAAAGTATTAAATGAAATGATTGATGTAGATATTTCAAATAGAGCTAATTTATTATCAATGTTCCAAGAATACAAAGAGTCTAAATCAGAATACGAACATTTTAAATCAGCCTTAAAAATGGTCAAAACAACAGGCTATGGTGTAGCTAACCCTACACTTGGTGATATGAAATTAGATACTCCAGAAATTACTAAACAAGGCAGTAGATATGGAATAAAACTAAAAGCAACAGCGCCATCCATACATATGATAAGAGTAGATGTTGAATCAAGCTTTGAACCTATCATTGGAACAGAAGCTCAAAGTAAAGAATTAATAGATCATTTAATGAAAGCTAGTGAAAATGATCCAAATAGTATTTGGTCATCAGAAATATTTGGAAGAAGTTTAGATCAGATAGTACAAGAAGGAATTCAATCGAAAATAGCGATGATGCCAGAAAATGTAAGATATAAATTTCAAAATACCATGTCCAAAGTAGTTAACAAAGGATCAAATAATTTAATAGCAATAGTTATTTAACTATTGTTTTTTTTAACTTATAGTTGTTATTTTTTCATTAATATTGTATAATTTTATTATGGTATAAGAGGGATGTCTATGAGAAAGATATATACAAGTATTGATATTGGAACTGATGAAATAAAAGCTATAACAGTTGAAGATTATAATGATAAAATAAATGTTTTAGCTACAGCTAGTGTTCCTTCTAAAGGAGTTAAAAAAGGTTTAATAGTTAATGCTAGTTTGATTTCTAGTGCTATAAAGAAAGTAATGAAAGAATTAGAAATAAAATTAGGAACAAAAGTTGAACAAGTATTAGCAATAGTACCTTCTAATAATGCAGAAATTATTATTACAACTGGAGAAGTTAAAGTTCCTGGAACTTCTGAAGAAACAATTATAGATGGGGATACAATATTTAATTGTTTGCAAAACTCTTTAAAAGGTAATGTTTCAAAAGAGATGGAAGTTGTAGGAATCATGCCAATTGAATATAAAATTGATAATGATAGAAAAGTTAAAAATCCTTTAGGCTTATCAGGAAAAACATTAGCATCAAAATCTGTAGTAATTTCAGTACCACAAAAAAATGTTTTCTCAGTTGTAGGAATACTTGAAAACTTAGGAATTGAAGTAGTAGATGTTACTATCTCATCTGTAGCTAACTATTACAGTATAAAAGATAAAGAAACTGATAAAGATATCATAGCAGTCGCAGACATCGGTAAAGAAAAAACAGTTTTATCAGTATTTAATAAAGGTATTATAATGAAAGAAAAAATAATTAATACCGGTGGAGTTGATATTGATGATGTAATAGGTTTCAATTTTAAGACTGAAGAAGAAACATCAAAGAAGATAAAAGAAGATTATGGTGTAGCTAATAGAAAATATGCAGATGGTGACGATAATTACAAAATAATAGACAGAATGCAAAAAGAGTCTACTATTAATCAATATATTTTATCTGAAATAATAGAGAAGAAAATAGTAGATATTTTAAAAAGTATCAAAAATGAAACAAATAACTTAACAAATCGTGAAATAAGTTATATAATAGTTACAGGAGCTATTGTCCAAATGTTGGGCTTTAATGCTCTTGTTGAAGATACATATGGACGTAAAGGAAGAACTTTGACTACAAACATTATAGGACTAAGAAACAGTAAGTATTCTAGTTGCTATGGAGCTATTAGATGTTTTATGGAAAAACTAGAATTACGTGAAAAAGATTACACAATGTTTGTTGAAGAAAAGGTTGATGAAATAATCAAAGCTAGAAAAAAAATGGGGACTGGCAGTGCACTAGGAAAAATATTTGGAAAAATATTTGATTAAGGAGATGAAGTTATGTTTGATTTAGCAATGATGGACCAACTGGCAAAAATAAAAGTAGTCGGAGTTGGTGGTGGTGGCGGTAACGCTATCAATCGTATGATCGATGCCGGAGTTCGTGGCGTTGATTTTATTGCTGTTAATACAGACGCACAAGTACTTAATGCTTCAAAAGCCGAAAAGAAAATACAACTTGGTAAACTAGGCGCTGGTGGAGATCCAGAAAAAGGAAAAGATGCTGCTGTAAGAGCAAAAAAAGAAATAGAAGAATGCTTAAAAGATTCTGATATGGTATTTGTTACCTGTGGTATGGGTGGAGGAACTGGTACAGGTGCTGCACCAATTATCGCTGAAATAGCACAAAACTTAGGAGCTTTAACAGTAGCTATAGTTACAAGACCATTTTCTTTCGAAGGAAAAAGAAGAATGGACAATGCCCTAATCGGAATTGAAGAGTTAAGACAACATGTTGATACATTAATTGTTATACCTAACGATAGATTAAGAGAAATAATTGATAAGTCTACTTCTATGCTTGATGCCTTTAAAGAAGTTGATAATGTGTTACTTCGTGGTGTTCAATCAATATCTGATTTAATCGCAGTTGTAGGGCTTGTTAACCTTGACTTTGCTGATATTCGTGCAGTTATGGAAAAATCAGGTAATGCTATCATTGGTATT
>CAZKTT010000116.1:0-2682 GCA_964555755.1 uncultured Mycoplasma sp. | reverse complement strand
ATGTTAGTCTATGATCACCCGGAAATAGTCGGAGGAATAACTAAAGAACTATATCCTGAAGTAGCTAGCAAATATGAAACAACTGTTTCTAGAGTTGAACGTGCTATACGACATGCTATTGAAGTAAGCTGGAACAGAGGAGATTGGGATCTAATGGAAGAAATCTTTGGACATAGTATTGATATTGATAAAGCTAAACCAACAAACAGTGAGTTTATAGTAACCATCGCAGACAAACTTAAATTAGAGTTTGGAAAAGTAGTAATGTAAAAGACAGATAATGTCTTTTTTTTATTTACTTTAACTTGACTAAAAGATATATATATATTATACTTAAATTGTAAAAATAGTAAGGAGGGCTCATTTTATGGAACGAAAAATTATGAATGAGTTAGCAAAATGGAAAATTGACTCATACAAAAAACCATTATTGCTATACGGTATAAGTGGTTCAGGGAAAACTTATACAGCTTTAGAATTTGGAAAGGAAGAATACAAAAATACAGTTTACTTTGATTGTAATGAAAACTTAGAACTTAGTTATGTTATTGAAAAAAATACTACAATTGAAAAACTTATAAAAGCTTTATCAGCGATTTCACTAGAAACGATATTTAAAGAAGATAGTTTAATAGTATTTGATAATGCTTCAGACAAAGTAATCACAAATATTAAAAATATTTTTAAAGGAACAGTAAATTATCATATCATGATGCTTACAAGTAGCGAAGAGATGGTAAAAAAACATAAAAGTGACTTAATAAACTATAAAAAAATAGATCTTGTAACATTTCCAGAGTATTTAAAGTATATGGAAAAAGATCAATTAATAGACTTCATAGAAGATTCCTTCAAAAATAATAAACCAATGCCTTTTCATAATATGGCAATAGATCTATATAATGATTATGTTTTAACTGGGGGATACCCTGCTGCAATAGTAAATTACAAAGAGAATAATAATTACAATTTTCTTGGTGACATTCATTCAAAAAACATTAAATTATTGCAATATAGATTGCTTAAACTAAATAATTTAATTGATATTAAAAGAAGTACTGAAGTATATAATAATATTTCGCTACAATTATTAAAAGATAACAAAAAATTCCAATATGGTGGCATAAAAACTGGTGCAAGAAGTAAAGAATATGAAAAAGCAATTAAATTTATGGTAGGAAATAATCTAATAATCAAAAGTACAAGAATAACAGCTTTAACTACTCCAATTAGTAAAGTAAAAGATGAAGAAAGTTTTAAACTATACTATAATGACTCAGGAATTTTATATAAGAAAATGAATGTAAGTGGTAATAGATTAATGACCAATGATAAATTACTTGAAATACTATATGAAAATAATATTGTCTCAACATTGGCAAGCAATGGGTTTAACATTTATCATTATCATTCAGGAGGAAAAGCTTACATCGATATAGTAATTCAAACAAGAACCGGAAAAATACTTCCAATTGAATTAATTCATGGAGCTGAAAACTCTAAATCAAAAAGTCTTACTTTATCAATGAAAAAATATGATATAAAACTAGGACTTAGATTCGGAGGAGATGAATTTAAGGTTAAAAATAATATCAAATATATACCTTATTATGCCGCATTTTGTATAACAGAAGATTTATAGGGAGGATACATGAAGAAAGTTATATTCACAATATTAGATGGTGTTGGTTTACGTGCTGAACCAAATGGTAATGCATTCAAAAATGCTGACACTAAAGCAATTGACAAATTAATGAAAGAATTTCCTAATTCTAAACTTAAAGCAAGTGGGAACGCCGTAGGACTTCCTAAGGGGCAAATGGGTAATAGCGAAGTAGGGCATATTACTATTGGTTCAGGAAGAATAGTAAATCAACCTTTAAATAGGATTGATGTAGCAATAAAAAACAAAGAATTAGAAAAAAATAAAGAACTTTTAAATGCGATAGATCACGCTAAAAAGAACAATTCAAAACTACATATACTTGGTCTATTATCTGATGGTGGAGTCCATTCACATATAAATCATATTTTTGAACTAATAAAAATAGCAAAAAAACAAAAAATAAAAAACCTATATATTCATGCTTTCTTAGATGGTAGAGATGTAGCGTATAACAGTGCTGAAAAATACTTAGATATGTTATCAGACTATCTAAAAAAAGAAAAAATAGGAAAGTTAGCCACAATTTCAGGAAGATTCTATGCAATGGATAGGGAAAGAATGTGGGATAAAACTAAATTTTGCTATGATGCTTTAATAAATAATATTGGTCCTAAAAATAATGACTATAAAAAAGTTTTAAAAGAAAGTTATGCTAATGAAGTATATGATGAATTTCTAAAACCAACAATAATTGATGAGGAAGGACAAATAACCGATAATGATAGTATCATAATAGCTAATTTTAGACCTGATAGAATACCTCAGCTTGCAGAAGCCATGGTTAATAATGATTTCAATCATTTTAAATGTAAAAATTTAAAAAATATAGACTTATTAACAATGATGCCTGTATCAGATACATTAAATGCTAAAAGTATCTTTAAACATGAGAAGATAGAACATACTCTTGGAGAAATCCTTTCAGAAGAAGGATATCGTGTTCTTAGAATCGCAGAAACTAGTAAATATCCACATGTGACACATTTCATTGATGGTGATAAAGATGTAGATTTAAA
>CAZKTT010000115.1:0-2703 GCA_964555755.1 uncultured Mycoplasma sp. | reverse complement strand
ATATATTATTAATTGTGTTATCTTTTTCTTTTATATTCAATTCATTAGTTTTATTTAGCAATAACCCTTCTTTTATATTGTCAGTAATATAATCTTCATCTTTATAAGTAATAGGTATATTGGTTTGATTAAAGCCTATCATAAAAACATAATCATTATCGGTACTAGGATAATTCTTATAATCTATTATTTCAATCATATTTGAGGTTTTATCAAATGGTAGTGTTCTATTCTTAACTTCTTCTTTAATCATATCTAAAACTACTTTTTGATTAGTGAAAGATATATATTTGTTAACAACTGATATCAATTCTTCTAAAACTTTATTGTTTTTATATTTATCATTTAATACTTGTATTCTTTCTTTTATGGAACCTTGGTATGTAAAGAAATCTTTTACAACTTTAGTTGAGATAAGTTTATCGTTATTATAATCAATAGCTAAGTTATAAAACTTAAATATTTTATTAACCATATCAAAATAATCGGTACTAAAATTAGTTATTTTAATATTGTTAATACTTATTCCTTTTTCAATTAGTTTTAAAATAGATATAGCGATATATTCTACTTCTTGATCCATGGTATTGAATTCATATACTTTATGAATATAATTATTGTATGTTTTTGCTATTGCTTCTACATCATTAGTTGTTTTTAACTCTTTGATTAAGTTTTCTTCAAAAGCATTAAAATAGTTAAATTTATAGAATATTATTTTTTTATTTTTTATAAATTCTTTGAACAAATCATCTTTTATTAATAAATTGTTATCTTCTAGTTCTTTTTTTATACTTGCTAGTTTGTCTAGTTTTAAAATATTATATTTTTTGTTTTCTACATAATATAAATTATCTAAGTATAGTTTTGCTATATCATATTTGTAATTATATTTATTCATTAAATAATATATAGCATTACAATCATAGGTGAAATAATATCTATTAATTAATTCTTTCATGCTTAAAAAAGTAATATTATATAATTTATTATTTTTTGATAATTCTTTTAATATTTCTTCTTTGTAGTCATTACTGGTGATAACAATTGTATTTTTTCCTAAATGTTTTAATAACTCCATAGATATACTCCTTTATATAATTATATCATGATAAGAGTTTATTTTATAAAAAAAGATATTCTAAGAATAGAATATCTCATATATTTTAAACTATTTAGTACTATTTGAGTATCCACCTAATTGGCTCATACCTCTTTCAACTAAACGTTTTGTAATTTCTCCTCCAACTGATCCATTAGCTCTTGAAGTAGCATCTGGTCCTAAATTTACACCAAATTCTCTAGCTATTTCATATTTCATACTATCAATAGCTTGTCTAGCTCCTGGAACAACTAGTTTACTCTTACTTCCATTATTACTTTGATTCATTATTTTCACCTCCTATACATTAATAGAATGTGAAAATTTTGTCATTTCATACGTTATTTGTCATGGTAATTTATACCTATAATAGATCTTCAAAACTTGAATCTTTATCTGTTATTTTTATCGTAATTATATTATCAATTGCTTCTTCTATCATAGATTTATAATCTATTTTTTGTTCATATAAAACACATTTTTCTAATTTTGGATTTATAACTGGATGCTTTGGCACAAATATAGTGCAGCAGTCTTCATATGGTAAAATACTTGTTTCATATGTGTTTATTTTTTTTGCTATATCAATTATTTCTAATTTATCAAAACATGCTACTGGACGAATTACTGGCATTTTTATTACTTCATTAATTACACTCATACTAGTTAGTGTTTGACTAGCAACTTGTCCAATAGATTCTCCATTTATTAATACTAATGCTTTATTCTTTTTTGCTACTTCTTCACTTATGCGATACATCATTCTTCTTAAAATGGTTATCATATAAGTAGAATCTATATTATGATATATTTCTTCTTGTAATTTAGTAATAGGTATAATATGTAGATTAAATTCTGGACTATATTTTAATAATTCCTTAGCTAATTTTATTACTTTTTCTCTAGCATTTAAACTAGTATGTGGTAATGCTTCAAAATAAATTGCATCTAGAATTAATCCTCTTTTTAAAGCTAAATATCCTGCGACTGGTGAATCAATTCCTCCGGATAGCATGAGTAATCCTTTGTCTAAAACTCCAACTGGATATCCACCAAGAGATTTTATTTCATTGAAATATATATATGTATATTCTTTATCTATTTCAATATTTATCATAACTTCTGGGCTATGAACATCTACTTTTAGATTGTCATATTTTTTTAAAATACTGCTAGCTACTACTCTATTAAATTCCATACTTGATAGAGGAAAACTTTTATCTCTTCTTTTTGTATTAACTTTAAAAGTTTTGTATTCAAAATCATTTAATTTTAAAAGAATCATGTCTATTATCTCTTCATTATTAGTATGCACTTTATAGACAATACTAAACGCATGAATTCCAAAAGTATTCTTTAATATTTCAATAATCTTATCTTCGTACTCTTCTTTATACTCTATATACATCCTAGAGTATTCTTTAATAATATTTACTTCATATTCTTGTGTTTTATTTTTAATATTTTTTTCTAGTGTATTTATAAATAGTTTCCTATTATCTTTTTTAGTAGTAAGTTCACCATATTTAATTAAAATCATGATATCAACTCTTTAAAAAAATAATCTTTAAGCTTATTTTTCTTCATTTTCTTTTACTTCT
>CAZKTT010000114.1:0-2706 GCA_964555755.1 uncultured Mycoplasma sp. | reverse complement strand
TTCTTTTGTAAAATCTTTAATATCATTTTCTTTATCTTTTACAGTATCCCATTTGTTTACTACTATTATTATTCCTTTTCCTTCATCAATAGCATAACCTGCAATATGTTTATCGTGTTCTATTATTCCCTCTTCTCTGTTTATAACAAGTAAACAAACATCTGCTCTATCTATAGCACGCATACTTCTAAGTAAACTATACTTTTCTACTTTTTCGTAAACTTTTCCTTTTTTTCTCATACCTGCAGTATCTATTAACACATACTCTTCTTTTTCATATTTAAAAGGAATATCTACTGAATCTCTAGTAGTGCCAGGTATATCACTTACTATTACTCTAGATTCATTTAAAAGAGCGTTAACTAAACTACTTTTTCCAACATTAGGTCTTCCAATAACACATATTTTAACTCTATCATCCTGTTCTTTTTCTTCTTTATTAAAACCATCAATAACTATTTCTAATAAATCAGCTATTCCACGATTATGTTCAGAACTTAATTCTACATAATTATCAAATCCTAATTCGTAGAAATCATATAAGTGTTTTTCAGCCTCTTTATTATCAACTTTATTTATAGCAACAATTACTTCTTTACCACTTTTTCTAAGTAAATCTCTTACTTCCAAATCATTTGAGGTTATTCCTTCTTTACCATCCACTACAAAGATTATTTTATTAGCTTCTAAAATACCTATTTCTACTTGTGTTTTAATTTCATCATTAAATGCTTCTTTAGATATATCTAATCCACCAGTATCAATTAGATTAAACTTCACTCCTTGATAAGAAACTTCACCATATATTCTATCTCTAGTAACACCAGGAGTATCTTCGATTATAGATATCTTCTTACCTACTAATTTATTAAATAAAGTTGATTTTCCGACATTTGGTCTCCCCACAATACATACTGTTGGTAAGTTCATAATTATCACCTCTTTTTCCTTCTAGATTATAGCAAGAAAAACTGAATTTTGCAAAAAAACATCCTCCGTGTTATAATTTATTTATAATTTTTTAGATTGGAGTTTATAACATGAATAAAAGAATTATTGCTATAGCAGTTGAATTAATACCTATTGTTACTGCAATTATATCTATAGTGCTTTTGGCATCAGGTTCTGAAGCTGATTTAATTAGATGGGCAACAAAATATACTATTATAGTTTCATTCTTTGGTTTTATATTCTTCTTTATAGGAAGAAAACTTTGTAAAAAGGATAAATTAGTAAAAGTTTTAGGAATAGTAGATTTGGCTGCTACTTTATATGTAATAGGTATTTATATAGCAGCAATATTTGCTTTTGGATTATAACATTTAAGTTTTAGACTTAAATGTTTTTTTATTAAAATCCATAATAAGTCTTATCATAATCAAAAGTTACATTTTTTAATTTAGCCATTTCACTTATAGTAACAAAATAGTACCCTTTACCTTTTAACTCTTTCATAGCTAAAAGTGCCCCATATACTGATTCTTTATAAATATCGTGAATTAATACAATTGATCCATCTTCAACATGTTTAACTATTTCATTTTTTATTTTCTTTCTATTTTTCAATTTCCAATCTAAAGAATCAACATTCCAGCATATTGTATGCATAAGAGTTAAATCTTTAATATGATCCGTAACACTACCATATGGAGGCCTTAAATAGACAGGATACTTCCCTATAATTTTATAAACCTCATCATTTGTTTTATCAATTTCAGATATTATACTATCATCTTTTAATACTGTAAGGTCTCTATGACTATAAGTATGAGAACCAATATCATTCCCTTCGCTATAAGCTCTCTTTAATACTTCCTTGTTATAAGCTACCCTACTTCCTAAAACAAAGAAAGTCACTTTAGCATCATACTTATCTAAATTATTAAGTAAAATTGAAGTTGTTTCATCGTTTGGCCCATCATCAAAAGTAAAAGCAATTAGTTTTTTACCCCTGTATTCTTCTAAATCTCTTTTTTTAGGAATTATCTTAGTCTTTTTTTCGTTTTTATTATAATTTCTATACTCATCTTTTAATATTTCATTTGCTTTAGCCCAAGGAATTAGTATTTTTGCTTCACTATCTGAAAAAGAAGAAACTTGATATGGAATAAATATAATATTTAAACCATCTTTATCAAAATAAAAGTTTTTATAATTTTCTTTCTTAGGAAAAGTTCCTTTTTCCAATAATTCTTTATTTAATTTTTCTTTTCTATCAGCAATATACTTCTTTAAAATATGTTTAGACATAAGTGATAGTTTATTAAAATCATCTTTATCATTTAAATAATCTTCAATACTTAAAAACTTACTACTATTACTATCATATATATATGATAAATCTTCTCTAATATAGTTATTTCCTCCAGTAAATTCATATAAAACAACATGAACAAAATAAATATTTTTATATTTTTCAGTTTGCCCTTCTAGAATAAAATCATATTTTACTTTAGAATCTTTTTTTAGTTTCTTAGTATCTTTTATAAAATCATTTCTTTTAAGAGAAATATAGTTTTTTATTTTATTATCTACGGCATTAACTCCTGTTTTATCATAGTTAATTTTTAAACTATATGTTTTAGCGTTTTCAGAATAATGATAAATATCTTTATCTAAAAATGAAACGTAGAAACTACTTACGATAAAAATAACTAATATAACTATTAGAATAGTTAAAACTATTTTAAGTTTTAGTAAATCTTT
>CAZKTT010000113.1:0-2727 GCA_964555755.1 uncultured Mycoplasma sp. | reverse complement strand
TAAAGATGTTAAGTTAATTGAGAAAATGAAGAATAATGATCGTGAGATTTTAAAAAAAGTATCTGATATAAAATATTCGCCAAATAATTATGATGAAGATAGGTTTATATTATATATGAATGATTCAAATAGGGTATATATAAACTTACCTAAATTTAAGAGTTTAAACAAGTATGATGAGATGGTTGAGAAGTTTGAAGGCAAAACTGGTAAGCTATATTTAGATAGTGGAAATTATTTTGAAATAGATTAGTATAGAATTTTCTATACTTTTTTATTGTAAATTAATAGTAATTTTTTGTTTTATGTTGCAAAATATGAAGTTTAATGCTATACTATAGTTGATAAATTGTGTTTATTATGCAATTTTTTTGGAGGTAATAAGAATGAAAAGAAGTATTAATTTATTAATTGCTGTTATTGTGATTACGTTAACCTTTGTTATTGGTATGAATGGAGTATCGGCTAGTGTAAAATTTGCTGATTGTAAATCTGTTCACTACACTAGCAAATATTATCAAAATGTTAAAGTAGGAAATGCAAATTTACCTTATTCAACTGATAATAGTTTTTCTGCTTTATACAAAACAAGTAATGGTAAAGTAGTGTATTGTACACAGTTAGGTAGATCACTAGTAACACAATCTGGTGCGCCTGCTGAATCATACAAAACAGTTACTGCTACTAGTGGAAAATATCTTTGGTATTCTAGAGTAATCGGTTACGGATTTAATGGTAATGATGGTGCTAGCAATAAATGTAGTAGTAAGAGAGTGGCTACTCAAATGTTAGTTCATATGATTAACAAGCAAGGAACATCTAAATCTGCTGCTTGGAGAACTTATTCAAAAAGTAAAGTTAGATCATATTTATCTTCTAAAACAAGTAGTTCTAAGCGAGATGCAATTGCTAAACAATTCGTTTCTATAAGAAATAATGCTTTAGAAACAGTTGTAAAACCTAGTTTTGAAGGAAAAACTGTAACACTTACTTATGATAATGATACTAAGAAATGGGTAGGAAGTGTAAGTGATAAGAATAAAACTCTTTCTACATGGTGGAGTGTTTCTGATAAAGGTGGTTTATCAAGTGTTATAAAAGATGGAAACAGGTTAAAATTAACTGCTACTTCAAATAGTAAAAAATCCGGAATTATTAAGATTAAGAGACAAGTTCCATCAGGAAAAGTACATATAAGTACTTATACGAAGAATAACCAACAATCTGTTTATGTTGATTCTGGTAATAAGACTATTTATATGACATTTAATTATAAATTAGCTGATGTTAATAAAGGAACAATTTCCATTCAAAAGAAAGATTCATATAGTAATGAAGATGTTGCTGGTGCAACATATGGAATCTACAAAGATAGTTCTTGTAAAACAGCTGCTAAAGATTATGCTGGAAATACACTTAAAGCTAAAACTACAGACGAAAGTGGTATAGTTAGTTGGTCTGGTTTATACTATGTTAATAGTGGTACAAAGTATTACGTAAAAGAAATTAAGACACCTGCTGGTTATACAATAAGTGAAAGTGATTTAACTGCTAATAATGCTGTTAAAGGATGTATTCCTGTAACTATAAATTCTACTAAACATACTGTTAAGAAAACTTTTGTAAATAATCCATATGGTGAAATTAAGTTATTAAAATTAGATTCTGAAACAATGAAAAAACTTGAAGGAATCAGATTTAGATTATATGATGAACAAGGTGCTAAATTTGCAAAAGATATCGATGGTAAAGTTTTACCTGAATTAGTTACTGATGTAAATGGAGAAGGAAAATGGGAAAAAGTTCCTTATGGTAAATATATAATTAAAGAAGTTTCTCAGAATTCTTCATATTACAAAGATGGATTCTATTTATTAGGTAGTGAAGATCAGGTATTAAAAAATAGTATCGAATTTGTATTAAATGATCAAACTAATGCTACTAATATAGAAAAATCAAAAGATAATGCTATTAAACAAGCTTCTATAGAATTAGTAAATGTTCCAATTGATGTAAAAATAAGTAAAAAAGAAATTGGTGGTTCTGAAGAAGTTCCAGGAGCAACAATTGTTATTAAAGATAAACTTGGAAATATAATTGAGGAATTTACTTCTACTAATGAAGAAAAAATAATGTATTTAGCTACTGGAGAATATACACTTACTGAAACAGTTGCTCCAGATGGTTATAAAAATTTAAAAACAGTTGTAGCATTTACAATTGATAAAACTGGTAAAGTAACTATTACGAGTGCTGAATCTAACATGTATAAGATTGAAAAATCTGAAGATGGTGATTATGACCACTTAATTATCTACAACGAACTTATTAAAAAGAAAGTTGTACCTGTACCAAATACTGCTAGTTCTAGACATGTAATTGGAATAATTGGTGGAGTATTAATGCTATCTGCTGGTGGATATTTAGTATATAGAAGAGTTAACCCAGTACAAAGCAAGAAATAGACAATACTTAAAGTATTGTCTTTTTTTTACTTTTACTTGAAAAATAAATGAATTTGTAGTATAATTAGTTTGTTAATGGCTAATGCACCCATAGCTCAATTGGATAGAGCGTTTGGCTACGGACCAAGAGGTTGAGGGTTCAAATCCTTCTGGGTGCGCCATTTTTTTGTGCTAAAATTTAAGTTATTGATCCTTTTTCACAACGGTTTCCCCAAAAATCAAGTAGTTTTTTATTCTTTTTAATAGTTATTATTTCACAATT
>CAZKTT010000112.1:0-2730 GCA_964555755.1 uncultured Mycoplasma sp. | reverse complement strand
TATAACTGTTTTAAACTTTTTAAATCCTTGAAGTGTGGTATTTGAAATTGATAAAATACCAATCATTAATGTTGTAAATGTTGTAATAATTAATAGGTTTGGTCCATATGTACTATTTCCATAGAATACACTATATACATCTGTTGATAGTAATGTGATACCTAAGGCCATAGGTAAGGCTATTACTATCATAGTGCTAACAGCTTGATTAAATATTTTATTTGTTCCTACATAATCTTTTTTAGTATATTTTTCAATTAGGTGAGGCATTAAACTTGTTACTAATCCCATTGAGACAGCAATTATTAACATACATATTTTTGGAGCCCATGTAGCGATTATACTTGATATTAATTCGCATGTTTGAGCATCATATCCAATCATATATAACCCTTTGATTATTAATTTCATATCAACTATGTTATAAACATCATTAGTTATAGCAATTAAAATCAATGGTATTGAATACATAACTATCTTTTTTAAGATATCTTTATTAGTTTCAGAATCTTTTTTAGTATTATCTTTTATTTCAAATAAATGTTTATTCTTATTTATTCTAACTTTTAAGTATATATATGCTCCAAGTCCTCCGAAGAATGCTCCGGTTAATGCTACTGATACTCCGATTGGAATACTAGTATTAAATACATTAATTGCTAGGTATGATCCTACGAGAACAATAATTATTCTAATTACTTGTTCATATACTTGACTCATACTTCCTGGAGCTATGTATTTATGTCCTTGTAAATATCCTCTTAAAACGCTTAAGAATGGGATAATAAGTAATGATATAGAAATAGCTTTTATTACTAAGCTAATATTCTTAATCGAGTTGCCACCAGTTACTCCATTGATATAGAACAGAGCAAAGTAGTCTGAGAAAATAAATACTATTAAGAATGTTATAACTGAAAATGTAAGTATTAATTTTTTACTAACGCTGTAGACCCTTTCTTTAGCATCATATTTATGCAGAGTGATGTACTCACTAATTATCATACTAATGGCAATAGGGATGCCCGCGACAGAGATATTTAAAAATAAATTATAAATATTGTATGCATATGCATATAAGACTCCACCTTGTTCTCCGATTATGTTATAAAACGGAATGACGTAGAGGACTCCCAGTACTTTGGTAATTATAATAGCAATGGTAGCTACTATAGTACCTTTTAAAAATGAATCTTTTTTCATCTTATCACCTGTATAAAACATTATATCATAATAAAAAAATCTTTTAAATACTATGTAATTTTGTTTACATTTCTTTTTACAAATAAAAATTATTATTTAAAATATCTTGAAAATTGCTGCATATTTTGGTATTCTTTATATAGAGTAGAGTTGGTGATGAGATGAAAAATGGAGTAAAAACTGTTAAGTATTTATCTATTGTTTTAGTATTAATAGGACTAGCATTAGTGATTTCTGGTAGTTATGCTATATGGTCATATAATAGAACAGGTGGTACTAATACTATAAATTCTACAGAAATAAAGTTAGAGTTTTTAGAAAGTACAGGTGAAATAATAAATATAACTAATGCATTACCAATGACTGATGCAGAAGGGATATTGGAGAGTGAAGTGTTTGATTTTGCTGTAATAACTAAAACTACACAAAATACTTCGATAGGATATACTTTAAAAATGCACAAATTATCTGCTGATACAGGATATACTTTGTTAAATGATAGTGATATAAAAGTATATTTAGAAGATTTTGAGGGAAATGCATTGCTATCGCCAACATTAGTGAGCGGATTAAGTAATTATGTTCTTTATACTGGTACACATGCACATAGTATTTCAAACGAAACAGTAAAAGACAAGTTTAGATTAAGGGCTTGGATCGATTCTTCAAAAGAAAGTGAAGCTGCTAGTTGGACTGCTGCTACTAAGTTACAATATAAGTTTAAACTTGCAGTTGAAGCTAGTTAATTATTAAATATTCTAGATCTTATGAAAATAAGATCTTTTATTATGGAATTAGATGTAATATTCGTTATATTTCAACAATAATTAGTTTCTTTTATATTGTTTATTTTTTTGAATAATGTTATAATAAAATGGAGGTAATGTACAGAGGTGTTGCTATGCCAAAAAAGAAAGGTTTGAATGATAAACAATTTATTGCTATAGCTCTTATTATTATAATAAGTGGGATAGCTATCTTAGGACACGATTATTTTCTTTCAAAGAAAAATAGCGTTTATGAGGAAATGAGTATTTTATTGTCACAAGAACCTGAGGAAGTTCAACCTGTCATTGATCAGGGTAGTGGTAATGGTCGTAATGCTACTCGTGTTTCTGGTGATACTTCTGGTAGAGTAAAAAGAGAGACTAATGTTACTTATAAATATGTAGGGCGTTTAAAGATTCCTAAAATAGGTTTAAATAAAGGATTTGTTGGTCTTGGTAAAAGAGGTAATAATGTAGACCAAAACATTGCTATAATGTCTGGTTCTAAGATGCCAAATAGAAAGAATAGCCATTTGATAATTGCAGCTCATAATGGTTCTGGGTGGAATGCTTTTTTTACAAAAGTAGATAGACTTAAAATAAATGATAAAGCTTATATAACTTACAAAGGTAAAAAATATACATATAAATTGAAAAGAATACGAAAGGATAGAAAAGGTGACGGTGAAATTAGTATTGCTAGTAATACTGGTAAAAAAATGCTAACTTTAGTAACTTGTGCTAGACCTGATTATAAAAG
>CAZKTT010000111.1:0-2743 GCA_964555755.1 uncultured Mycoplasma sp. | reverse complement strand
GCTGCTAAAAACGGTGGATGTTTAGTAGATCAAGGATCAAGTAAATATGTAACAACTGATTCTGGAATATCTACTAACCTAACTACAGATGATTATTGGACAGATAGCACACACATTTATAATCATGAAGCACGCGCTCATAAAGTTCCAAATATAGTAGGCTATACAACCGGAGGAACCAATGCCCGTGTTGGTAGTAATATGGCATTAGCTCCAAGTGATGTAGGATCTTTTAGATCTAATAACGCTAAAAGTATTGCCACATCCCTAACAACCGTGGCAACTACACCAGCAGGAATAATTGATTTATCCACTTATTCAAACGACGAATATGAATACAAATATATCGTTGAAGATGGTGAGCCAGATGAAGGGTTTGGGGATGTGATATATAAAATTTCTTCTCGTAGTACCGGTAGCCTTGAAGCAACACTTTCTTATCTTCAAGGGACAAGTGGTACTTTCTATTTCGGAGGTACTAGCTATCAATCTGGAGTATACAACTTTGCAACATCAGCCCATTACAGCACTAAAGCATCGACTACAATTTTGTGGAACTCTAGTAGTGAAAGCACATGTACACCATCCACTAATAGAATCTGTTGGACTCACAGAAGTTATGATGTCATAGCAAGTCCAGAGGCTTATCCAGGGTCTGAATTTGTTGAATATTCTAGAACAGCACTAACTAGATTCGCTACTACTAGAAATGTTAATGTCTACGAATGTGGATCATCAACTCTTCAATCAAAACAAATAACTTATTATCGGAAAGACGCATCTACCTTCTACTATGGTAATCAAGCAACAGGAACTGGCTGGTCAGGTTCTTCATTTAGCACAAGCAATGCAGTAACATATAGTTATAACCCTAATGGTGGTTATTGGCAAGGAACTTATGCAGGAAATGTAGCAATAAACTGTTCAACAGGCTCTAGTTGTACAGAAGTTCAAGGATCATCTCCTACAAGATATGTAGTAAATCAACAGTTAGACACTGCTAGCAACTGTGTTCAATTAACTACTGCATATGTAGGAGAAGCACAAGGCACAGAAGTAACCCTAAAATATAGGCCATTTATTAAAGTAGTCAAAAAAGAAGGAGCAAATTGTCCAGAAATACCTGGAGCTGTTTCATATAATCAAGATTGTACAGTAGCAGAATGTGAAGGTAGTTTAGTTCCAGATAGCACAGGTACAGTATGTGAAGCTCCACATTAATAATATTTATAGAATCAGGTGATTAGATGAATAAAAAAATAATAATAGTAATAGCAATAGTTTTGATTTTAATATCAATCGGGGTAATAAGTAGTTTAATTACCAAAAATGGCGAAGAGCATGAAAATGCCATAGTATGTGAAGATATAAATAAATTAAAAGGATCTAAAAAAAGCTTTGTCGTTTTTGTAGAACGACAAGGCTTAGATCCAGATAATAATGAGTTTATATTAGAGTTAAAAACAAGATATAAGAAGGTAAATATAGTAAACGTACCTAGATTAGTAGTAAAGAATAAATGTGTACAAAAACTAGCAAAAGAAGCAGGAATAAATAAAGAATTAAATGATGAAAAACAAAGCTTATTAATATTATATAAAAAAGGAAAATATGTAGGATCATTTTTTGGAATATATAATTATGATAGCATCGAAAAATATTTAGATGAAAAAGGAATAATAGAAAAACCAAAACCTATAGATAATGTCACTTTTGAGAAATTTAAAACAAGTATTAAGGGAGACTACATAATAATATTACTAACAGATGATTATAATCAATTAAAACCTATAACAAATGGATCAAAAAAGTATTTAAAAGACAAAAATATAAAATATAATATAACGAATAGAAATAGTAAAGAAGGTCAAAAGATATTTGAATATATACAAAAAAACTATAAAATAGGACATGAATATCCATTGGGATTACATTTTAAGAATTCTAAACTGATTGCTCAAAGTCCTTTATGGGAAGAAAAGTATGAATATGATGCTTTGTTTAAATAATACTTTTAATAATTAAGATGAAAATGTTTTTCATCTTTTTTTATTTCTAATTATAAATAATCATTGCACTAAAACAATATATTTGTTCCTCAGAAAAGATAGAAACACTTACGTTATATTTAATATCTATGATATTTTCGTAGTTTTCTTCGTCTAAAAAACCATTAATTTTATCTTCTAAATCTTTTTCATGACTTTCATCAAAAATTTTTACATTCATATTATCACCAATTCTATAATATTAGTTTTTATTTATTAATTATGTCGAATTTTAAAAAACATGGTAATATCTCTATTAATATGATACAATAGTAGTGGTGATTTTTATGATATATTTAGATTACAGTGCTACAACTAAAGCAGATAAAAAGGTTATAGATAAATTTGTAGAAACAGAGGATACTTTCTTTGCTAATCCTAATTCCAATCATAAATTAGGGGTAGAGTGTAAAAATGAAATAAATAGTGCTATTAATACTATTTGTAAATTTTTCGATGTAAAAGAAAATGAAATTGTATTTACAAGTGGTGCTAGTGAATCTAATAACACAGTTTTAAAAGGTTTAAATGTATCACATATAATTACTACAAAACTTGAACATTCATCTATTACTACTCCAGTAGGTTTTTTACAAACCAAAGGAATTAAAATAGATTTTGTATCTTTAGATGAAAATGGTTTAGTAGACATAAATCATCTAATTAGCTTAATAGATAAAAGTGAAACTTTAGTA
>CAZKTT010000110.1:0-2747 GCA_964555755.1 uncultured Mycoplasma sp. | reverse complement strand
TATGTTCCCTTATCGTTAACTTGTACGGTTTTAACTTTACCTTTGGTAATTATAATATATCAAAAAGTACAAAAAAAAGCAAGAATTATTGCTTTTTTTACGTTAATTTACATAAAAATTATACTGTTTTTTCTTTTTCATCAAACCAAATGTATTTATCAATAGTATTACGTATTCCTTTGTGTTTTCCTATAGCTGAGCAATATTGATGCAATGTAGCATCTCCATCGTGATTTCCTTCAATTAGTTGGATTGAACCATCTTTATTAATAACTACATCCCAACCAATATATGGCATAGTTTTTATTCTTTTTGCTGCCTTTTCCACTTCTTTTAATACTTTGTCCCAATTTGGTACTTTGAAATTTTTAAAACTTACTTTACTTTCAGGGTGCTCTTTTAATGCACCACCAAGTTTTGAGCTACCAACACCTTTAGATATTCCTGTTTTAACATCAACATCTAATAATACACCACCAGATGAGAAATTATCAGTTACACTGTTTTTTCCAGATCCCATTCTAATAGTGGCATTTAAAAAGTTAACTTTATTATTAAGAGTAATGGTTTGTACTCTGATGGTATTTACTGTTGAAGGATTTAGTTTTTTCATTGTTTCGTGTTGCTGAATAATGCCTTCAATAATACCTTTTTCTGATATTTTTAGTTTTAAATATAGCATGTATTTACCGAAACTACTTTTGTTTACTTTATACTTTATTATTCCTAACCCACAAGCGGAATTTAAAGGTTTAAATATAAATGAATCTTTATCATTTATGAATTTTTTAAAATCTTTAAAAGAAAGTTTTTCAGTAAGTACCCAATCACGTTTTATATAATCATGAAATTCTTCATTAAATAATTTTTTTTCTTTAAAATATTTCCAAGTATCAGCATAATCGCAATATCTAAGAAATAATTTGCCCCACAACTCACTAGTAATATACTCTTTTTGCTTTTTTGCTGACATTTTATATAAGTCAAAAATGTAATACTCATGAAAATTACAACCGCAGTTGACGTTTGCTTTAAAGTAATTTAGTTTTAATTCCGCATCATTCCAATGCATATCTTCTTTTATTTTTGTTATTGACATTTCTTTTTCTTTTATTAATTCATCTTTAATATTTGATGTTCTGTATTTTGGTTGTTTATACATAGGTATTTTTTCAAGTTCTTCTAGTGATAAGGCATACTTACCACTTGCAATGAAATTTCTATAACTATATTTTTTAGATAATCCTATTTCTAATTTTTCAATAGCTTCATCATAAGAACATCCACACTTTTCTACTATAACATTGGCAAACCAAATTTTGTTTAGTTTTTGTTTTTCATTTCGTTTTTTTATTGTTTCACTAAGCTCTTTTTGTTCTTTTTCAGTTAGCATCCAATATTTATACGTATAAAATCTATATAAACTTACTCTATTTCTTCTAGCTTTATAGACTTCTTCTCCTATCTTATCATAAGTCCATTTTGTTTCTTTTTTAATGTTTTTTACTAATTTCATTTGCTTTTTATTGAATTTATAAAACTTATATTTGACATATTTTTTTATTGTCATTCCACATATTTTTGCTCTTATGAATTTAAATATAATTGAAATTGTAGATATTTTTATATCTTTTTTTATTTTCTTTACATATTTTTTAAAACGTTTAATTCTTTTTGTCATATAAAATTAACTCCATTTCTTTTGTCCAGTATTGTTTAAGTACATCTTTTTTCCCTTTGTCTTCTAAAAGGCCGTATACGGATTGTATTACACGGATTTCATGATTATGATTTCCTTCGATGAATTCTATTTTACCATCTTTTGTTACTGTCACATCCCAACCAATATATGGCATATTTGGAACAATTGTAGAAGCGTCTTCAATCGATTTAACTATCTTTTTCCATTCTGGGATTTGAAATCCTTTATATTTAACTCCTGAAATAGGATGTTTTAAGAATCTGTTTCCTTTTTTATCCACTCCAACAGTATTTAATTTTCCTGTTTTTACATCAACGCCTGCTATTATGCCTCCTGCTGACCAATTATCAAAATCATTGTCAACACCAGTTCTAAAAACCGCTCCTAGAATATCACATTTTCCATTCAAATTCATAGTAACAATTCTAAGTGAATTACATGATTTCGAGGAAAACTGAGCAAGTTTTTCGTGTTGATCAATAAATTCTTCGACTATACCTTTTTCCTGTTTCATAATGGTATCATAAACTTTTTTATTTTGTTCTTCACTTTCATTTACATTAAGTTTTATGAATCCTCTACCCTGTAATTGATCAATAGGTTTATAAGCTATAGTTTTCAATTTTTTTATTTTCTTGATAAATTCATCATAAGTAAGATTTTCAGTGAGAAACCATTTTCTGTTTACATACTTTTTAAATGTTTTATTAAATAGACTTTTATCATGAAAATATATATAATTCTTTTCAAAATCACAATATTTTAATTTCATTTTCCAATATGTATCGATAGTCATAAAGTTTCGTTGTTCTTTATAACTTTTCTTATATAATTTGTATTCATAGTATTCCTCTTGTGCACATCCACAATTTGCTTTTGCTTTAGTATATTCAATTCTGTATCTTCCTTTTGTCCAGTTCATTTCTTCCATTATTTCTTCTGTATGTTCTTCTATTGGACTTTTTTGTTTAGCTACTACTGTTTTCTTTTCTTCTGTTTTTTTAGGCATGACCCTTTCAATTTCATCATCTTTTAATAGATAAAG
>CAZKTT010000109.1:0-2770 GCA_964555755.1 uncultured Mycoplasma sp. | reverse complement strand
ATATAATGTTGCTAATTTTGCGCCGTTTTTGGTTGAATATGTTATAAATAATTTTACTGAGTTTATTGTAGTATTAGCAGAATTTTGTGTATATTGATAATCTGTTCTGGTGGTAAATCTTTGTGTAGTTGTTCCAGTAACATTAGATGCTGTAAATCTACTAGTATCTGTACTGAAGGTTGTATTGTTTATTGTTCCAGACCATTTTGCATATAGTGTACTGTTTCCACTTAATTGACTTGTTGAAGTTATAACAGTACCTGTTAATCCGCTACTTTGATACCAACCATCAAAATGTCCATCGTGCTGATGTTCTGGGTCTAATATGTTTTGAGCAACTGTTCTTTGATATTTTTCTATTTGATTAGCGGCCTGTGTACCGCCATTTAGCACATAGGTAATTGTGTTAACCCATTTAGCATATAATACTACGTTACTACTCCTGTTGGATATATTTGTAACAGCAGTTCCTGTAAAACTACTATTTTCATACCAACCGTCAAAAATATATCCGGTATAGGTAGGATCCTCTAAATTAATGCTTGAAGTTGATAAAAATCTGTCTGGATTATTACCTGAATTATTACCACCATTCAAATTATAGGTTATACTATAATATCTATTTATGATTACATTACTTGTAGGATTTGATAAAGTTAAAACTTGATTATTATAATTGCCTGTGGCATTGGCAACAGAAACAGCATAAGGTATTCCTGTATTATTAGTAAATGTTATTGTTTGAGTGTCTCCTGCTAAAATGGTGCTTGGTAAAGAAGAAACGTTTGAGAAGCCATTATAAGTACTCGTATAGGCTTGTCCAAACGCAAAATCTAATTCCATTTGACACTTTGTAGGATCATTATCATCACATAAAATATCTTTTATATTATAATTTGAAATGGAATATGTTAAATTACTTGGTAACCCACTTATACTACTAATTCCCATTTCAACATTTCCTAAATTTGTAATTGTTACATTATAAGTTATAGTTGAATTACTACTTGGTAAGGTTATGTCACTCATAATAGTATTTGTCCCATAATCTTCATAGTTAGATATGGCATTACCAGTTGCATTAGCAATTCCTATGCTAGTAACCCTTATATTTTTTTCAAGTTTTACAACTGCTCCAATATCACTTATATCTAAACCAACTTGAAATGAAGAAAATCCGATGCTTAAAAATAAAACACATAATATAACAATAATGCCATATAATGTTTTTATATTAAATGGTTTTGTCTTATATGTTTTTTTCACATTACCCCTCCATATTTTTTAGTTGGTTTATAAATCTACTTTTTTCTATTTTTAAATGTTGTACAATACCTCATTATGTTGTACAATTTAATTATATATTACTTATATAAGTCATCAAACAACAAACAATGTATTATTTGTTGTATTTTGGGAGGATTTATGAAAAAACAACCACTTATTACCGAAAAGACTAGAAAAAAACTATTGGATGCCTTTTGGCAATTATATGAAAACAATGACATGACAAAAATTAGAATTAAAGAAATATGTGAAATTGCTAATTATGATAGAACTACTTTTTATCGATATTTTACTGATATTAATGATATATTGAATGAAATGGAAGATGAGATTATTAATAATCTTACTATTGCTATTAGAAAAAAACATTTTAATCTAACTCATATACCTTTTGAAAACTTTAAAGCTTTTTCTGATACTTATGGTAACTATATTATTGTTTTCTATGAAAAAGGAAATAGACGTTTTTATCTTAAATTTAAAGAATTAGTTAAAAATGATGTTTATGAATATCTGAATTTAAATGTTTATGATGAAGATAAAAAAGAGTTTTTGTATGAATTCTTATTTTCCTCTCTTATAATCTCATATGCTTATTGGTATAGAAATCAAAGTATGATGAATTTGGAAGCTTTTGCTAAACTCGCTAATGGCATAATAATGAATGGGGCAAAAATGATTATTTCCTCTATAAAATAATAAAAAAGACTAGATTACACTGGTCTTTTTTTTAAACTTCATTTATTAATTCTTGATTATAATAAATGCTTATTCCCTGCGGTATTATTTCAACATTAAATTTAGTGGATTCTAACGATTCTCCATCTATATTACATTTGATTTTGTTTTTTGATTCAATACAAACCTTTTTTGCTGCTATTTTTTCTATTGAGTTATCAAATTTGTGTTTACCCGATTTCATACTTAATAACAATTTTATTAATTTAAATTTAGATGTTTGCTTAGCTAAATATACATCAATAAGGCCGTCATCTAATAACGCATTTGTCCCTATTTTAAATCCCCCGCCATAATATCTGCCATTGCATAAAACTATAGTATTATAATCATCTTCATATTTTTTATTATTAATTCGTATCTTTAAATGCCTTGCTTTATAACTTATAAAGTTTTTTATAATTGAAATATTATATCTTTGTGATTTTGGTATTAATTTTGAATGAACTAATTCTTCCGTATTTGCTATATCTGCATCTATTCCAAAACAAGCAGTGTTGATAAAATATCTATTATTTATTATTTTCTTATATTTGGTGTTCCATCTAATTTTTGCCCTTTAATCCATACTTTCATTACTATTTTATGAGGTAAGATTTTAGTTAACATTTTTTGGAATCTGTTTACAAAGCCATAACAAGAAATATCTTTTTTAGGATTATATAAATCTTTAATAGCAAGTTTTATTACATCTTTAGGATCATACATGGCGTTATAATTAATAACTACTTTCTTTTTATTATCA
>CAZKTT010000108.1:0-2782 GCA_964555755.1 uncultured Mycoplasma sp. | reverse complement strand
TGCTGACCAAGCACGTACAATTAGGGTACCTGTACACATGGTAGAAACAATTAATAAATTAGCTAGAGTACAAAGACAACTTACTCAAGAATTGAATAGAGAACCAACTGATCAAGAATTATCTGAAAAACTTGGAATAAGTGAAGAAAAAGTCCGTGAAGTAATGAAAATAAGTCAAGAACCAGTATCACTTGAAACTCCAATCGGAGAAGAAGATGATTCGCATCTTGGAGATTTTGTTCCTGATGAAAGAACTATGTCTCCTGAAGAATATGCAACAGCAGAGCTTTTAAAAGAAGAACTTGGTTCAGTGCTTGAAACACTAACTGAAAGAGAAGAAAAAGTATTAAGACTTAGATTTGGTCTTGATGATGGACAATGTAGAACTCTAGAAGAAGTAGGGCAAATATTCGGAGTAACTAGAGAAAGAATAAGACAAATTGAAGCAAAAGCTTTACGAAAAATGAGACACCCATCTAGAAGTAAAAAATTAAAGGACTTTTTAACTGATTAATGAAAATTTCAAAAAGACTAAGAGTTATTGGAGATTTAGTAACTGATAACTCTTTTATTTTAGATATAGGGTGTGATCATGCTCTTTTAGATATATATGTTGTCTCATCTAAAAAAAATATAAAAGCAATAGCTAGTGATATAAATGAAAAACCTTTAGAATTTGCTAAAAAAAATATAGAAAAATATAACTTAAATAATAGTATAAAAGTAGTAAAAGCTGATGGATTAGATTCGTATGAAGAAGGTGTTGATACTGTTGTTATGTCTGGACTTGGCGCTACTACTATAATTAATGTTTTAAAAAAGCAGACAAGATTTGTTAATCAATATTGATAAACTAATAATATCTTCAAATAATGATTACTATTATCTAAGAAAAGAAATATGTAAATTAGGGTATAAAATAGACAAAGAATTAATAGTAATTGATAAAAACAAGTATTATCCAATAATCACTTTTATCAAAGGAAAAGAAAAGTATAATAAAATGGAATTAAAATATGGACCAGTTTTATTAAAAGAAAAAAGCAAAGAGTTTTTAAAATATATAAGTAAAGAAAAAAAGAAACTGGAAAAGATAAATGGTAGTTTAAATTACAAACATCTATTAAAAAAACAAATGCTAGAACAAGAAATAAAATACTTATCAAAAATATAAAAATATTTACTTTTAATGATTATTGTGCTAAACTATTAAGCCATAATTAGAAAAAGAGGAAAAAATATGAAAAATGATACAAAATTATATAAAAAAGTAATACCATTTATAATTGCAGGAGGACTTACTTTTGGTACAGGTACTTACTTAGGATATACTCCGTTTTATAGTGATAAGAATACAATTCAAGAAAACAGTATGAAAGAAATATTCCCTGATGGTAACGTTAAAACTACATATGTAGGTTCTAATACAAATATAGATAATTTCGTAAAGAATTACTCAGCGTGGAAAAAAACAGATGAAGGAAAATATAAAAGAGAAGTAGACTACTATTTTTTTGAAAGCTATAACAAAGAAGAACTACAAAAAGCAAAAGAACAACTAAAAGAATTAGAACCATCACTTACCACAGAAGAAGAATCATCATCACTGACAGATGAAGAATTAAAAGATAATAAGCCTTTTACTACAGTAGTATTTTTTGATGAAGAAAACAAAATAGTAGAAGAAACAAAACTTGATAATGCCTTGTCAACTGGAGCAGAAATAGCAATATTCTTATTATTGTCGTTAGGTATAAATGAAATAAGATTAAGAAGAGTTCGTAAAAAATAATTTATGAACTTTTTTACTTTATTAAAATTTGATATAATTAAAAAGGTGATAAAATTGAAAACAAAAGAGTATAAATCTAGTTTAGAAAAAGAACCAAAAATACAAGATAAAAAGAATAAAAGAAAAGGAAATAAAAAATGGATATTTCAAATAACATTAGTTTCTTTTATAATATCGCTTGGTTTATCATTAATAAGTGAACTAATAATGCCTAATGCTCTCATAGCAGTCGCAGTATTTTTAGTTTTAATCTTTATTAGTATTGGAATAGTCTTTGATGCAATAGGTTTAGCAGTAGCGACGGCAGATGAAAAAATATTTCATTCAATGGCTACTAAAAACGTAAAAGGAGCAAAAAAAGCCATTAAACTTATAACAAATAAAGAAAAAGTATCATCGTTTTTAAATGATGTAATCGGAGATATATGTGGTGTCATAAGTGGTAGTTGTGGACTTGCCATAAGTTTAAAATTAAATAGTTTATTTGATACCAATTTATTATTAACTACAGTTATCATAACAAGTATAATTTCAGCTCTAACAATCGGAGGAAAAGCATTTGGAAAAACAATAGGAATTAATAATTGTAATGAAATAGTGTTCGAGTTTTCTAAATTATTAAATGCTTTTTCTAAAAATAAATAATGAATAAGTTTTGCATTTTTAATGCTTTAAAAAAGGCGTTTTTTATGTTATCATATATATAGTTTATAGAAAGAAGGAGATTAATTAATGAAAGTATTATCAGTAAATGCGGGCAGCTCATCATTAAAATTTCAAATGTATGACATGCCAGAAGAAAAAGTTTTAATATCAGGTTTATTTGAAAGAATAGGAATTAATGATGGATGTTATACTATCAAACTTAATGGTGAAAAAATTAAGAAAGAAGCAGATCTAAAAGATCATAGTGTAGCAGTTAAAATTCTATGTGATGAACTTTTAGAAAATAAAGTTATAGATTCACTTGATGAAATCGAAGCAGTAGGA
>CAZKTT010000107.1:0-2782 GCA_964555755.1 uncultured Mycoplasma sp. | reverse complement strand
CTATACTATTATCGGTGATAGTATGGATAGGTTAAGAATATATTTTTGTCTTTTTTTATTAGTTTTATCTTTTATGTATATTTATATAAAATTAGATGACTATAATTTGTATAAAATATTTATAGAACAAGATACTACTTCAATGATTAATTCTTTAAATATAGTAAAGTTTAAAGATAGTAATAATCTTAAAAAAGATATAGAAGTTAAATTAAAAAATACTAACAAAAAACCAATAATATATTTTTATAATAGTCATCAAACAGAAGAATATCAAACAACTTATTATGGTATAACTCCTACTGTGGTGACGGTAGCAGATATGTTGAAAGATAATTTAAAAGAAGATAATATTTTCTCTTTAGTAGAAGAAAAATCGATAAAAAAAGGTTTAGATAAATATAATTTAGATTATGCTGGTTGTTATGAAATAAGTTTGATGTATTTAAAAGAAAAACAAAGAAAATATCCAAGTTTAAACTATTATTTTGATATTCATAGGGATTCAGTAACAGGTAGTTTATCAAGAGTAAAAATAAAGGGTAAAAGCTATGCTAAAGTTATGTTTTTAATAGGTAAAAATCATAGTGATTATAAAAAGAATGAAAAAAATGTGAAAATAATGGAATCATACTTAAATAAAAAATATCCCAATTTACTTAGAAGTACTTATTATCAACCAAAGTATCAGTATAGCCAAAGCTATAGTGAAAACATGTTTTTAGTAGAAGTTGGAGGTCCTGATAATACTTTAGAAGAACTATATAATACCTCTTTAGCATTATCGGGAGCAATAGAATACTATCTGGAGGTAAAAGATGAAAAATAAAGTATTTTTGTTTATTATTTCAACTTTTTTTATATTCTTTGTTGTTCTTTTGCTTGCTCAATCTGAAGGGTACTATCAAAATAAAAATGAAAAAGCAAAAGCTTTGACTGATGAGCAAATAAAAGAGTTTGAACAAGATGTTTCAAAAGGTAAAAGTATCGATATAAGAAAATATGTTTTATATGAAGAAAAAGATTATTCTAATAATATTAGTAAAGATATTTATAAGATATCATTGAAATTAGAAAATGTTGTTGATAAGACATTAAAACTAATTTTTAATAATGCTGCTAGTGTTATAGAGGATTAGTATTTGAAAAAAAGAATAATTTATAGTATTATGTAGTTGGTGGTATTATGAAAAATAAAAAATCTACGGAACGATTTGTAATAATAGTAATTGCTTTATTACTTATTGCAATTGGATTTATTATTTATTTAAGATATGAACATATCCAAGTAAAAGATGATGAAGTTAAGACAGATGATTTCTATAATTCTGGTTTTTTATTTAATAATAACTATATCAAAGTAGCAGATGAATTAGATAAAAATAAAATTGAAGTTAATTTATCTGGTGCTCCTAAAGAAAGTAAAATTTATTATAGTAAAATAGATGATAATTGTTATGAATTAGCAGCTTTAAATAATAATGATTTATACTATGATAGTTATTGTGGCAAAGAAGATGTTAATTTTAAAAAAATAAGTACAGATGTATCTGAAATATATGTACCAAGTTTTAATAAAGAAATAATAAATGTAGTTCACAATAAAAAAATAACTAGCAATTTTATAATAAATACTAAAAGTAAAGAATTGAAATATATAAGTTATAAGGATAAAATACTTGGTTTATATAATAGCATTGAATATGCAAATCCTTATTTTGATTTTTTATGTCCTAGTATGAATTATGATATTTGTAAAAAATATATTGTTTATGTAAATTTTGATAAACAATTAGTAATAGGTAAGAATACAGACATAAGAGATAGTGATGGTAAAAAATTAGTTGTTCAAGATTTATATAGTATTTTGGAATTAGATACTGATAAAGAAATAGATTTTTCTGAATTAGATCTTAAAGAAATAAAAAAATTTAAATATATATATACTATTTATGTTTTAGATCAAAATAGTTATTTATATAAAATAGAATTAAATACTGATAATATGAAAACAGGTAATTTTGAAGTAATAAAATCTAATGATGTTGTAAAAACAATTGAATATGATAACGAAGAAATGCCTCAAAGTATAACATTTACTTATAGTGGTGGGGTATTTGAAGAAATAAAAAATAGTAAGAATACCAAAGTGGAAGTATCTACTATTTATGATAGAAATTTAGAAAATAAAAAACTAATAAAAGAGTAATACTATTTTATTAGTTTTATTTTTGTATTTAGTTTTAAACTTTTACTACTATTAAGGGGCATTTCTAATGTATAATATCCCTTTTTTATTATAAATCTATTTTTCTTAACGTTACTTTCTTTATATAAAATATTATAGTTTTTATCTAAAATACAAATATCAATATTCTGTTTCATGAACAAAGTGTGTATTTTACTACATTTAGGAAATAAGTAAATATTAGTAATCGGTTTTTTAATAAACATTAGACCTTTTAATCGTTTAAAAAAAGTATTCATTGTAATAACTTTATATTTTGTATCATCTATTTTAATATACATTATTATCACCAATTAAATTTTAACTTAAATAACCAAAAAAATCAAAAAAAATAAAAATACTATTGATTTCGGACATATTTTTGTGCTATTATATAGGAGCATTAGTTTAATGCACGGACCCTTAGCTCAGTTGGTTAGAGCTCCCGGCTCATAACCGGTAGGTCGTAGGTTCGAGTCCTACAGGGTCCACCATTTTTTTTGCGGGTATGGCGGAATTGGCAGACGCACTAGACTTAGGATCTAGCGGAGAAAT
>CAZKTT010000106.1:1907-2813 GCA_964555755.1 uncultured Mycoplasma sp. | reverse complement strand
GCGATGACTATTGCTAGATTTAGTGGAGGAAATATTAATAATTTTATTAATTTGATGAATGAAAAAGCTAGAGAATTGAAATTAGTAAATACTTCTTTTAGTAATCCAACAGGACTTGATGATTATGAAAAAAACTATACTACTTTAAATGAACTAACCGATATATATAGATATGGTTATAAGAATCAAGATTTTAGAAAAATACTTAGTACTAAAAGTTATAAAAGTGAAAGTGATAAAAAAAGTTATTTGTTTAATAACAGAAGCAAACTAGTATTTATGTATGATAAATGTACAGGTGCTAAAACAGGATATACACCAGATGCAGGTAGAGTTTTAATAAGTAGTGCTTCAAATGGTGAACTTGATTTAGTAATTGCTACAATAGGAAATGACTACGGTTATAAGTATCATATAAATAGCTATGAAACAGTATTTAAAAACTATAAAAGATATCAATTATTGAATAAAAACAATTTAATATTAAATCCTGGGTTTAAAGGTAAATTATACATAAAAAAATCATTTTACTATCCTCTTACAAAAGAAGAGAATAATAAAATAACTAATAAATTAGTTTTAAATGGTAAAAAACATGGTTATGTTGGAGATATATTTACTTACTTAGGTGATGAATTTATTCATAAAGAAAAAGTTTATTTAAAAGAACATAAAACAAGTATTATAGACAGGATAAAAACGTTATTTTTTGATTCTTGAAAAAAATACTTAAGATTGATATAATCAAAGTATAATAAGAGGTAAATAATATGAGTTTTAAAATTATGGATAATGGAAAAGAAATATCGTGTGATGTAGTATGTACTTTTAGTGATAAAAATAATAATATTAATTATATTATTTATAAAGACGGAACAAAGGATGAAAATGGTGATTTAGAAGTTT
>CAZKTT010000106.1:0-1897 GCA_964555755.1 uncultured Mycoplasma sp. | reverse complement strand
AAACAAATAAGCTATAAATCTCAAGATATATTACAAAATAAAACACCTAAAAAATCTGGTAATAAACTTCTGCTAGAAGCAATAGAAAATGATTATGAATGGAATTTAATTGATAATATGCTAAAAGTTTATAATAATGGAAGTGATTAATTTGAAAGAAATAATTGTTAAAATGAATAATAAAGGCTCTTTAGATGCTTCAGTTATAACTGATAATTCTAGAACAATTAATTTTTCTGGTGATATGGCATTTAGTTATTTAAACACTTTATTTATTTCTTCAATTAAGAAGGTTAATGAAGAAGATAAAGATTTAATACTTAGTTATATTAATGAAGTACTAGTATTAAAAGATTATGAAAAGATGTTTGAATCAAAAGAGTTAGTAAATTTTTTTACTCCTTTGTTTTCAAAATTAAAATCATATTACAATGATACATATGTTAAAAAAACTAAGACTAAAAAAGTTAAAAGGGTTAATAAACATATTAATAAAAAACTAGTAGCATCAATACTTGTTGCTACAATTTTAGGTACTACTACTGCTAGTACTGCTGTAGATAAAACAGTTGAAAAACAAAAAGTTCTTGATGTTAAACCTAAAACAAAGACAGTTCAAGTGGTAGAGAAGAAACCAATTAAAAAAACAAATAATGATGTAGCAGTTGATGAAGAGGGCATTTCTATTAGTATTGATTATGATGATAAAAGTGAATCAGAAAAAGCTATTAATGCTCATAAATATGATAAAGTTATTGCTAAATATTCTAAAAAATATGGTTTGGATAAGAACTTAATGTTTGGTATAGCAGTCCAAGAAAGAGGAGAACATGGCACAATAAAGGATGCTGGTGGTGCTACAGGGCTTATGCAAATTCAAAATGATGTTTGGCGAGATGCTAAACTTCAAGCTTACAATTTTGATACTAAATCTTGGGACACTTTAGTAGTGGATGAAAGTAGATTATCTGATTTGGATTACAATGTGAAAATTAGTTGTATGATTTTTCAAACCTATTTGAATCATACTGATTATAATATTCCTCAAGCAATTCAGTCTTATAATATGGGTCCTTATAGTATCGATGGTATAGTTAAAGACTATTGTTATGATACAAATAAATCATTTGATCAAGTTAGAAAAAATCCAAGTGATTTAGGTTGGATTTCATATCGTGATAATGTTCCTTTTGGAGATAGTAATTATTTAGAACATGTTTTATCTTTTTGTGGTAATGATTGTAAATTTAAGTTTAAGAAACCAAATGATGATAAGATGGTAGTTTTAAATGTTACTAGTGAAGCAAATAAAAAAACTATGAAAGTATAAAACTATTAGATTGCTAATAGTTTTTTACTTGATTAAAAATAAATTTTAATTTATAATTTATCCAGGTGATTTTTATGGAAAGATTACAAAAACTTATTTCTGATTATGGATACACTTCTAGACGTAAAGCTGAAGACTTGATAAAGGCAGGAAGAGTAAAAGTAAATGGAGAAATAATTACTACTTTAGGATCTAAATTTAGTACTAAAGATAAAATATCTATAGATGATGTATTATTAGAAAAAGAACAAAAAGTATATTATCTTTTAAATAAACCTCGAGGAGTTATCTGCACTACAGAAGATGAAAAGGGCAGAACAACAATAACTTCATTAATTGATACTAATTTAAGAATATTTCCTGTAGGAAGACTTGATTATGATACTTCGGGGTTAATTATATTGACTAACGATGGGGAACTATCTAATATATTAATTGATTCAAATAATAATATAGAAAAAGCTTATATAGCTAAAATAAAAGGAATGTTAATTCCAAGTGAAATTATGAGTTTAAAAAAAGGTATAGTAATTGATGGTGTAAAAACTAAAAAAGCAAAAGTAAAAG
>CAZKTT010000105.1:0-2871 GCA_964555755.1 uncultured Mycoplasma sp. | reverse complement strand
ATGCTAATTGGTAATGCTTTGTTTAAAAGAGAATCTCTTGGAGGAGGAGATATAAAACTAATGGGAGTTCTTAGTATGACTATTACTCCGATAATGTCTTTTATCTCTTTAGCAATTGGTTCAATTATAGCACTTCCTATTTCAATATTTTTTGCTATAAAGAATAAAGATACAGTGATACCTTTTGGGCCATTCATTATAATGGGATTCTTAATAACATTATTTACTAAAATTGATGCTAATACAGTACTTCAAATATTTACATTTTAATGTAAATATTTTTTTATAAAAAAAAGAAGCTATTATTTAGCTTCTATATAAACATTTTTATCATAGTTATGTTTTTCTACTTGTAGTTTTTTTAATTCTTTATTAGTTATTAACATAAATAATTCTTGTAATTTATCTTTACCGTTACTTGTAACTGGGTCATCCCAAGTTAAATCTAGATGTAACCATTTACCATTAACTTTAACTAAATTCCAAATGTGAGTGTCACTAGCTATTTTGTAGTTTTCTATTCCAAACCTTTCTAAGAATATTGCCATAGCGTCAGCATAAGCACTACATAAACCATATCCGTTTTGTAAGATATCTGATGCTTTGTTATAACTCGTGTTAGGGTTATTTTTTCTATAATTGTCTGTAGCATATTTACCATGGTTAATTATATAATCATGGATTTTTTTGATTTTTTGTTTAGTTGTCATATTACTCTTTATATTTTCATTAATAATTTTATCTACTGTAGCATTGATGCTTGCTATTTCATCATCGTTATATACCTTATCAACTTTAACTACAACTTTACCAAATTCATCATAACTAGCATTAATTTTTTCAAATGAGTTATAAGGATGAACAAAATTATTTATGTTAGATAAAACTTCATCATTTTCAATAAGATTAGTTATATCTTGTTTGCAAGAAGTATATTCATCACTACAATAGAAAGTAAATGTTTTATTACCACTATTTATGATGGTGTAGAATATGTTTTTTAGATGATTGTTATCTTTTGCTAGGAAATCATCAGTATTTTGTACATATTTATAATTTCTATTTTTGTAATATTCATTATTAGTTATTTTAATATTATCTCTTACTTTTAATACTTCGAATTGATAGTATTTATATATTTCATCTTTGTAATAATATCCCGTGATGAATATTCCTGATAGTAAAACAACAGTCACTAAAAGGAAAATAATAAATTTTTTCATAATTTAATCACCAAGGTTATTTTAACAAAAAAAAATAAAGTAATCAATATTACTTTATACTATTTACTATTTTTGCTAGTTTTGACTTATCTCTAGCAGCTTTATTTTTATGAACAAGTCCACTTGATACAGCTTTATCAATCTTTTTATTAGCAGTATCTAAAATACTTGTTATTTCTTTTTTATTTCCTTCTTTAACTGCAACTTTTACTTTTTTAATAGCAGTTCTCATATCTGCGATTTGATTTTTATTTCTTTCTTTTTTAATTTTATCAGTTTTTACTCTTTTTTTAGCACTTTTAATATTTGGCATAATCTCACCTCACTTTTTTAACACTTTAAATAATAACAAATTTTTCTTGAAAAAGCAAACAATTTCTTGTATTTTTATGACTTTTTTAATATTTAGTATGTTTTTAGATAATTATCTCACAATAATAAAGGTGAATTGTATGCGAGAAATAGATTTATCTAAATATAAAATAAGGACAGATTTAGTAGTAGATATAATCGAAGAAGATTTTAAAAGAGAAAAGAAGTATGAATATGAATCTTGCTCAGTTAGTAAAATATCATTAGATGAGGAAAATAGTAAATTATTAAATAAAAAACCGGGGGATTATACTACAGTATATTTTAATGATATTACTGATACTACTAATTATAATAATGTTCTAAAAGTACTTACGAAAGAATTAAAATATATTTACAATAAAAGTAAGATTAAAAAAAATTACTCTTGTTTAATTATAGGATTAGGTAATGAAAAAAGTAGTGCTGATTTGCTCGGAGTTATAACTAGTAAAAAAGTATTAGTTACAAAACACATATATGATCTTTCTGGAAGTTTAGAAAAAGGATATCGAATAACTACATCTTTTTCTCCAGGAGTAAAGGGTGTCACAGGAATTGAAACAAGTAATTTAATAAAAGCAGTTATTGAAGAAGTTGTTCCTGATTTTATAATAGCAATAGATGCTTTAGCAAGTGATTCTATAGATAGATTGCTTAAAACAATTCAAATAACTAATACAGGAATAAATCCTGGCGGAGGAGTAGGTAATAATAGAAAGGAATTATCTTCAGAAATATATAAAATACCTGTTATTGCAATTGGTGTACCTACTGTTGTAGAAGCGACTACTATTGTCAGTGATACATTAGAATTTATGAAAAAGAATTTTAGTTATAGTATTCAAAATAAAGATAATAAGTTATTAAAACTTATTCCAAGTAATAGTATTAATTATTTAAAAGATAATAAGTATACGTTATCTAAAGAGGAATCTAATTATTTTCTAGGTGCTATTGGTAATTTATCAAATGTAGAAAAAAAACTATTAATAAATGATGTATTGACTCCAATTGGATATAATTTGATAGTTACTACTAAAGAAATTGATTTTTTAAATGAAAAATTAACAGATTTGATAGCAAATGCTATAAATAATAGTTTGCATGATATATCGACAAAAATAATATAATTAATAAACTATACTATTATCGGTGATAGTATGGATAAATTAAAAATATATTTTTGTCTTTTTTTATTAGTTTTATCTTTTATGTATATTTATACAAAACTAGACAACTATAATTTATATAAAATATTTATAGAAAAAGATACTACGTCAATGATTAATTCTTT
>CAZKTT010000104.1:0-2881 GCA_964555755.1 uncultured Mycoplasma sp. | reverse complement strand
AATTGTAGTATCAGAAGAAACAGGTAAAATATCTATAGCTATAAAAGGAGAATTGTTCTACAATCTTACAATAGATGATGCAAGAATTCTGCTTATAGACGAACTAAGACCAAAACAAGATGATTTTGAAGGACAATTTGAAGAGGAGGAAGATAATAATGGCAACTAAAAAATCCTCAAAACAGAAACAATTGAAACTATTAAAAGCTATAGGTAGAGCAATATATTATTTTATAAGTGGTATTTATAATATCATTAATAAAATAATAATTATACCATTAGCTAAGATAATGCTAATCATAATAAAACCATTAAATAACACAAGCAAACCTTTAGATAGACTATTAAATAACAAAATGGTTTTAATAACACTATCCTTAGTGTTAGCCCTTGGAGCATTCTACTTAGTAGATCATACTACTGAAATAATGATGAACAACTCAGCAGATATCATTTATAATAAAGAAGTTACAGCTCTTTACAATGAAGAAGCTTATGTAGTTGAAGGGTTACCAAAAAAAGTAGATATTACTTTAATTGGTAGAAGAGCAGATTTATATCTAGCAAAACAATATCCAAGTGATAAGGTAGTAGTAGATCTTCGTGGTTTAAAACCCGGATCACATAAAGTTAATTTAAAATATAGCAAATCAGTATCATCAATTGATTACAAATTAGACCCATCCACTGCTAGTATACATATTTATGAAAAAATGACAGAATCGAAAAAGATAAGCAAAGAAATATTATATGAAGATTCACTTGATTCTAAATTTGCTATTTCAAATATTAATTTCAGTAGAGACTATGTATATGTAAAAGGTCCACAATATAAAATAGAACAAGTATCTAAAGTAAAAGCACTAGTAGATGTAAGAAAAATAACAAAACCAACTATTGGTACAACAACTTTAACAGAAATACCACTAGTAGCATACGACGATAAAGGAAACAAGTTAGATGTTGAAATTGTTCCAGAAGAAGTTGAAGCAACACTTACTATTTCATCACCAAGTAAAGAAGTTCCTTTAAAAGTAATACCAGAAGGTAGTGTTATATTTGGTAAAGCTATTGATGATATCAAATTAAGTGAAACAAAAGCTACTATTTACGGTAATCAAAGCTCTTTACAAAAGATATCTTATATTCCAGTAAATATAAATGTTGATGGAATAAGTAAGAAAACAGAATTAACAATTAATTTATCTCTTCCAAGTGGAGTAAAAGAAATATCAACAAAATCTGTCGTAGCAGTAGTAACTCTAGATGACGCTAAACAAAAAACAATTAAAAATGTTAATATAGCTACTAAGAACTTAGATTCAAATTTAACAGCTCAAGCAGCTTCAGTTAAAGATTCTAAAGTTAGCATAATAGTAAAAGGTACTGCTGCGAATATAAAAGAAATAAGTGCTGAAAACATTTCTGCATATGTTGATCTACAAGGATTAGGTAAAGGAACACATCAAGTAAAAGTAAAAGTTACAGGAGATGATTTAAAACTTACATATACACCAAAGACAGAAACTGTAACAGTAATTATTAAATAAAAAAAATACTATTTTTAAAATAGTATTTTTTATTTTATTTCAATTTTTTGAAGTAATAATCCGATATTTATAAGACCACAAATACCAACAATAGTATAAACAATTCTTGATAGAATGCTACCATCACCAAAAATAAAATCAACTAAATTGAAATCAAATAATCCAATTAATCCCCATACGATGGCACCTATAATTGTAAACACTAAAGCAATTTTTTGTAATGTTTCCATAAAATCCTCCTTTATTACATATTATGTATACAATTTATAAAAATATTCACTAAATAATATGTAATATATCATCGCTTAAAAAATATAATTAATTAGAAAGCAAGAGGTGTAATATGAAAAAAATTTTTTTAGCGATTGTGCTAGTAGCAATACTTTGTTTAACAGGATGTGGAGCAGTAGATGATGGAAATATAAGGAACAAATTCATAAAAGATATGAATAATTTAAAATCATATTATTTAGAAGGTGATTTAGAAATAACAAATAATGATGATACATATAAATATGATGTTAAAGTAAGTTATAAAAAAGATGAAAACTACAAAGTTTCACTCACTAATAAAGCCAATAATTATGAACAAATCATATTGAAAAACGATGATTCTGTATACGTTATAACTCCTTCACTCAATAAGAGTTTTAAATTCCAAAGTGATTGGCCTAATAATAATTCTCAAAGTTATTTACTTAAATCAATTGCAAAAGATTTGAAAGAAGATGAAAATTATTCATTCACAAGTAAAAATAAAGATTACATTTTCACAACAAAAACTAATTACCCGAATAATCCAAAATATAAAAAGCAAAATATTATATTAGATAATAACTATGATTTAAAGCAAGTTGAAGTTCAAGATGATGATGGAATAACTTATGTTAAATTTAAAGTTACAAAGCTAGATAAAAAAGCTAATTTTGAAGATAATGCATTCGATTTAGAAGAATTAACAAAAGATTTCAAAACGACTGAATCTGAAGAAGAAACTAATGATCAGGCAAAAGAAGAAAATAAAAATACTGAAAATGAAAGTGAAATCGAAGAAGAAAATAAAAATACTGAAAATGAAAGTGAAAGCGAAGAAGAAAATACGGAAGAAACTACGAATAATGAAGCTGAAACTTCAACAGTAGACGAAAGTGTATTTCCATTATACTTACCATCAAATACATCTTTATCTGATAAAGAAGTAATAAAAACTTCAGTAGGAGAAAGAGTGATTATGACTTTTTCAGGAGAATCACCATTTATCCTAGTACAAGAAACAATTGCTCCATCAAAAGATTTAGAAATTATTCCAACTTATGGAGAACCATTTATGT
>CAZKTT010000103.1:0-2925 GCA_964555755.1 uncultured Mycoplasma sp. | reverse complement strand
GACTTATGTATTCGAGAATAATGGAAGGAATTTTAGTTTTCTTTGAAGATAAATTATTACAAAACTATATAATTTTAGTTATTATTATTTCAATTACTTTATCTATAGTTATAGGTTTGTATTTCTTATTATATTTTAAAACTAGTAAAATGACAGAAAGTGAAATTATTAAAAGTTTGGTTATAAAGTATAATTTGACACTCCAAGAAGAAAAAGTGTTAACCCTTCTTATAAAAGGAAAAAGTAATCAAGAAATGGCTGATGAGTTGTATATATCATTGTATACAATAAAAAGACATGTAGCTAGTATTTATAAGAAAACAAAAATGAGTAAAAGGGACTTAATAGAAAGATGTTATATAGGACTGTAATAGTCCTTTTTTGGTTCTTAAAAAAATTAAAGTAGTGTGCTATCTTTATTTTAGAAAGGTAGTGATTTTTTGAAAAGAATACGAAGAATATTATTTATTATTCCATTAGTAATATTGGCAGTAATATGTATTAATGTTAGTGCTGAACCTGATGAACATGGAATAACATTTAAAGAAGGGGAAGGAGAACTAACATCTGCTGCTGTTAGCTATGATTGGCAAGGTATACATTATGGTATTAACAAAAAACAAATTCATTTAAAAATCAATGCTAATCCAGGTAAGAGACTTACAGAACTAGCTTATAAAGCAGATGAAGAAGAAGAGTGGACACAAGTGCCATTAAGTGAATTGCATAATTATGCAAATAATCATGTTCAAGAAGTGAATCTTGACTTGCCAATTTCAGATTCGACAATTAGATTTACTTTTGTGGATTATGAACCTGCGACTATATCATATGCAAAATATCTTGGTAAAAATTACAGTGAAAGTTCTACAATGGATGATACTAATTATGAATCAGAGTATACTACAATGCTTACAAATTATAAAGGTGGGGATGTAATTCTTCCATCTGATTGTACTGCTGATGGATGTATGCTTAAAATTGAATACTCAAAAGCAAGTTGTGATGCAATAAAAGAAAGAATGGATGCAAATAATCCAAATTGGAGATGGTTTGGAGAAAGTCATGATCATATTGATAGGACAGGGGTAGCAGCTCAACCAATTAAATATTTTGGTTATACAGTAAGTGATGAAAGCTGCCAAATTCAAGTTGTGATAAATAAATATTTCACAGATTTTGGTATTCAAAGTTTTACAATTGCTGATAATATCAATGAAATAATGTCAGAAGATTTTATTGGAGCAACTGTAGAATCAAATACTGGAAAATTTGATGATAGTATTGCAGAAGATGGATATATGTATTTTACAGAACACAATAACTATACTAAGGAATCATCAATCTTTTATGGGGTAAATGAATTGTATACAACATTCTATAGTCCAAGACCATTAAATGGTGATATTGATACTAATGAAATGGGTACTTTAATTTATCAACCTGATAGTGTTGAACCTGGTAATGATGAATATCAAATAACTTGGAATAATGCAACAAAAAAAGCAACTGTTACAATAAATAGTTACTATGAACAAGAATATAAATTAGATTTAAAATTAATGAAAAATGAAGAAGTTCTAAAAACAATTCATTTAAATTTAAACAGATTTGCATTTGCTGGTAATGCTGGAAATTTATCTTTAGTAGATGATAATAATAATCAATGTATGGGAGGCCCTACTGATAATTGTTATTATTCTACAGAGTATCGTGGAGAACCAGATGTATTCTATACTACTGGAGAAACTATAGCATTAAACAATTACTTTGAATGGTCTATTCAAAGATTTGAAGATACTGAAAGACTTGAAGGAGATACAATTGTAAATCCTGAAACAGTTTATGAAGCAAATAAAGATTTCCATCCTTGGGCTATAGCTATGTTTTATAATGCTGATGATGAAATAGTTAAAACTGAATCATTTGATTTAAATCAAATTAAAGTAGAAGGTATTTCAAGCACTATAAAACCTGAAAATGATGAAGTTAATGGTTTAGCTTGGTCTAGAACTTTAAATGATTATATAACAGGTTATGATAAAGATAATTATACCTATGTATCTCATGGAGCAGGAAAACAAATTCAGTAAAAGATGTTGATTATTACACAAGAAATGAATTTGAAAATGTTAGAATTTTTGAAACATTAAAACTTATTAAAAAATCTGAAGCTAAAGAACTTGGTGTTAAGAAAATATCTCTATTCTTAGCAAATGGAGAAATGAATAATGATGAAGGAGCTTTCCCTGAATTAACATATGGAGTTGGTCAAGGAAAAGTATTTGTATTAGATGAAAGGAGTGGAATGTAATGAAAAGTATATTTAGAATATTAATGGTTATGGCATTTCTACTTATTCCTTTTGTAAATGTAAATGCTGATACTTTATCAATTAATGAAAAAAGTTATGATACAAAAACACATGTCTTTAGCATAAAAGGAGATGCTGTAAGCAAATATACAATAGTAGCACTATATAATGAAGAAGATCCAATTGCTATGTATGTTGCTGAAACAGTAGATGGCAAATATAATGCAAATATTAAAATTAAATTTAATAAAGCTACTACTGTAACAATAAAAGTTGGTGATATTAGTGGTACAGCTTATAGTATCGACACCTTGGATGTAGGTAAATCATTAACTAATATTAAAAAGGCAACTGTTACAGGAAAAGTAAATAAAACTTATAATGGATATTATCAAACACAAAAAAGTTTAGTTGTTAAGATGAACAATGCAAAATTAGTAAAAGGTACAGATTATAAAGTAACATATAAGAACTATTTATATGCTGGGACTGCTACTATGACTATCACTGGTATAGGAAATTACTATGGTACTATTACTGATACATATAAAATATTAAAAGCTAAAAATACGCTTTCATTTAGATATGCAACAAAATCAGTAAAATATACT
>CAZKTT010000102.1:0-2970 GCA_964555755.1 uncultured Mycoplasma sp. | reverse complement strand
ATAAAAAAGCATATACAAGTGAATGGAGTAATATATTAAGTGCAATGCCAAGAAGTGGAGATGTAACGATAAGTAAGATATCAGCAGGAGATACAAAAGCAACAATAAGTTATAGTACAAACGGATCAGCTGATGGAGTAGAGATCTATGTGGTAGAGAAAAAGGCAAATTATAAGACAACAAATAAAACAAGTTATACTCTAACAGGGTTAACAAATGGGAAAAAATATACAATAATAGCAAGAACATATTTAAAAAGTGGAGCAACTGGTCCATGGAGTGCTAGTAAAACAGTGACACCAAAAGGCACATCAACAACACCAAAAGAATATACAGTAAAACTAAACTTTACTAGTCATAAATTTGATAATCCTAGAAAGAAAACAAAAACATTAAAACCAATACCATCAGAAAAGCCTTCAAAGATAACATATAAGAGTACTAACAAGGCAGTAGCTACAGTTAACTATAAAGGGGTAATAAGAGCTAAAAAAGCAGGCAAAGCTACGATTATAGTAACAGCTAGAAAGAGCTCTGATCCTAGTGTATCTAAAAAGGTTTCTGTTAAAATTGTTGTTACAAAAAAAGGTGTTTCACATGTACCTACTTGTTCTTTAAAATATATACCTAAATCTGATAGATTAATGTTTGGTAAAACAAAATATGCAAAAAAGTATTCTATTGTTAAAAAAGGCAACAAGGTTAGATATAGCAGTAAAAAACATACATATTATCCAGGTGCCGATAGGATGTATGTCAATAAAATGTATGTCACTAAAACTTATGTTGGATATGTAAAGAATAAATATAATGTTGTTGGAACGTGTAAACTAAAAGTTAAAATTTCTAGAGGTGCCGCTGCTGGATATTATTCTAAACAATTCCAGGGTGTAAGATATTGTCATGGAACTAATCCAAAAAAGTGGCAAGGTGGAAGGAATTTAGTTTGTACTGATTGTTCAGGCTTTACTGGTGGTATTTATAGGCATTTTGGCAAAAAAGGTTTTTCTAGTAATGATGATGTTCAATGTGCCTCATCTTATTCTCAAACTTATAAAGTTTCTGGACATAATTCAACAAAAGGGGCTCGAGTTGGTGATATTATTTGTTACGCAGATGCAACAGGTTATAAACACGTGGCACTTTATTTGGGTAATGGAAAAATGATACATAGTCCACAACCTGGGAAACATGTTAAAATTGTAAAACTTCGTAAACCATTTGCCAAAATAGTACGTGTTACTAAATAAGCGTTTTAATAAACGCTTTTTTTGTATATTTTAAAAAAATAGTATAAAAATATAGAATTAAATAAAAAAATATTATATAATTATTATGGAGAATAAGGAAGAGGTGAATAATTGCTTATGATGAAAAAGATTAAACAGGCAAAAGGTTTTGCTATGGCTGAACTTTTAGCAGTTTGTGTGGTAATTATGTTATTGTTTTCAATACTATTTTCAAATTATTTACCTATACTATCTGAGTATGAAAATCGATTAGATTATAATAATGTTACTGCTGAATATGCTGGACATTATTTAAGAAAGATTTATAAAACTTCTTTAGGAGTAGAATTAAAAGAAAAATTAGGATCTACACTAGGAAGTGGTTCTTATAAAGTTATGTACGCTAATGGGTCAGGTAATTTGTGTGATTATGAAGGTTTAACTGATTCCGGTAAAGCAAAGTGTAAAGATGTTCTAACGCATTATGGAATAAAAGAAGTTATTTTAACCAAATATAGTACTTCTGCTGTGAAAGCAGAGGAAACTGGTTATGGAACTTCTACTGGTGAGCTTTATAATTATATACAGTATTTACCAAAATACGCTAATTCTGTTTATACTACTAATTCTGATAAAGAATTATATAGATTTATAATCAAAACAGATGAATTTGGTTATGCTACAACACCTATAGATGCGGATTATGTAACACCTAACAAGTGCTTTTATGGTAGAAATGATGGTGATGCAATTGTTTTAACAGGATATAAATTTAGTGATCCTGATTGTGAAGATGATACATTTTATATTCCAAGTAGTGCTGTAAAAATAATGTCAGAAACTGGTGGAGCTACTAAGAAAGGAATAATCAGTAAAATAGGAGTTATGAGTGATTCAGCTCAAGCAGGTATTAAACAGTATAAATTGCAAGGAAATACCCAACTTAAAAAAGTTGGTTATAGCAATAAAGTTTCTTTAGATATTTTAGATGCTGCTTTTAAAAATTGTACTAGTTTAACTGAGTTTGCTTTTAATAATAGTCAAGATGAATATGTTGAGTCTAGTGAATGTAATGATAATGAAACTTGCTTTAACGCTGGATACTTTGGTAGCAAAGTTTCAATTGGAGCTCACGCATTTGAAAATACTGGGTTACAAAAAATAACTTTATATGGTACAGGTGGGTCAACTTATGGAGCATATGCTTTTAGTAAGAATGTAAATTTAAAAACTATTAACCTTTTTTATCAAGACGGAGATATAGGTAAAGATGAAGTTACTGGCAATAATAATTATTTAGGATCAAATAGGACTCCAACACATCTTTTCTCTGAGTCTGGTAGTGAAGATTCTGGTGGAATTATTGTTAATTATGGCCTTAAAGATAAAACAAATGCTCATATTATACCTGAATTTGCTTTCTACAAGGCAGTATTAAATCCTAATTCGATAAAGTTTTATCGAAATTATAGTGCTAGAGATACAGAGTCCTATGCTAATATAAAGGAAATTAAGAATAGCGCTTTTGAAGAAGCAGTCATTGTGAATAAACTTTCTGAATCAAGTGATTTTGATTCTATAGAAGAATATGATGCAAATAATAATGATGCTCTTACTGAAGAAGATTTAGAAACTGAACCAAGTGATTCCGATACTGATGATGAGGATGATGGTTCTGGTTCTTCAGAAGATATGATTACTGTAAAAAGAGAATTACTAATACCTAGTACAGTAAAAGAAG
>CAZKTT010000101.1:0-3000 GCA_964555755.1 uncultured Mycoplasma sp. | reverse complement strand
ATTTCTAGTTCTGATGGTACTTATAACGAGGCATGTACAATTACTGATTCCGGAAACTTTAATTGTCCAACTAGATAAAAATACAAGTGTTTACTTGTATTTTTTCTTTTGTTAAAATATTACTGAGGTATTTGTATGAAATTAAATGATGAAATTAGATTGAAAATTAGTGATGATAATCATAATGGAAATGGCATAAGTCTATCTGAAAGTATTCCTGTTTTTATTAATGGTGGTTTAAAAGATGATGATGTTTTAGTTAGAATAACAAAAGTTAATAAAAAATATGCTGAAGGTAAAATACTTTCTTTTTATAATAGAGCTATAAGGGAAGATATTAAGTGCCCTTATTATGATAGGTGTGGTGGATGTGATCTTTTGCATATTTCTTCTGATAAAGAATTGTCTTTAAAAGGTGAGTATCTAGAAAGGTTATTCGGAAAATCTATAAAGATAAATAGTTATAATGATATTAATTATCGTAATAAAATAGTTTTGCATGTTTCTAATAATATTTTGGGTTTATATAAAAAAGGTAGTAATGAAATAGTAAAAATTAATAATTGTTTATTAGTTGATGATTCAATAAATGAAATAATTGGTTTATTTAATAATTTTGATTTATCTAATATTACTGAAGTTGTTATAAAAAAAGGTGATAAACTTTTAATAAATATTTTAGGAACTATAACTAATAAAGATTTAATGACTTTAATAAATACTAAGATTATTGGTTCAATTTATCAAAATGAGTTATTAATATATGGAGACAAATATATAACTCATTTTATAGATAAGTTTAAATATTTTGATAATAATGATTCATTTTTTCAAGTTAATGAAGAGTGTATGAAAGAATTGTACTCTAAAGTAAAGAAATATGTGGGTGAATCTAATAAATTGTTAGATTTATACTGTGGTAGTGCAACAATTGGTATATTTTTAAGTGATATATGTAAAAGTGTTATTGGTGTAGAAATAAATAAAGATAGTTATTTATGTGCATTAAAAAATATTGAAGAAAATAAAATTAAAAACTATAAAATTATTAATGATGATGCAAGTGCTGTAATTGGTGATTTTGATACAATAGTAGTAGATCCTCCAAGGAGTGGTTTAAGTAAGAAAGTAATTGATAATATACAAGAAATAAACCCTAAAAAACTAATATATATTTCTTGTAATCCAAGTTCTTTAAAAAGAGATATAGGTTTATTAAATAATTATAAGCTTATCAATGTTGAAGGTTTTAACATGTTTCCTAGAACAAAACATATTGAAACTCTTTGTGTTTTAGAAAGGATATAAGTATGAATGATATAAGAGAAAAGTTGTTTAATTTACAGGATAAAAAGTATCGTGATTTTCAAGCAAAATTAATTCCTACTGTAGATGCTGATACTATAATAGGAGTGCGTACTCCAGATCTTAGAAATTATGCTAAGATTTTGCTTAAGGATGATACTTATTTATCGTTTTTAGAGGACTTGCCTCATAAGTATTTTGAGGAGAATCAATTGCATGCATTTATTATTTCAGAATTAAAAAATTATGATCAATGTATAACTTATGTAAATAAATTTTTACCATATGTTGATAACTGGGCTACATGTGATCAAATGTCTCCTAAAGTGTTTAAGAAATATACTGATCAATTATTAAATCATATTATGTTATGGATTAAGTCTAAAGAAACATATACTATTCGTTTTGGTATATCTATGCTGATGAGATATTATTTAGATGATAGTTTTAGGGCTGAATATTTAGAATTAGTATCTAATATTAAATCAGACGATTATTATGTAAATATGATGATAGCATGGTATTTTGCAACAGCATTAGCAAAACAGTATAACTCGGCAATACCATTTATTAAAATGCAAAAACTTGATACATGGACTCATAATAGAACTATTCAAAAAGCTGTAGAAAGTTATCGTGTTTCTGATGACCAAAAAGAATATTTAAAAGGTTTAAAAAAGAAATAATAATGTATTTTTGATATAACTGCTTAATTAGTTAAAACTATGATATAATTAATGTTAGGATGAATAATATGAAGTCATAAGACAAATCATCATTGATTATAAAAAATGGGAGGTTTAGTATGGCTAAATGGGATAAAGAATATTTGAAACTATGTAAAAAAATACTTTTGGAAGGAAAAGAGGTTGAAAATAGGACCGGAATAAATACAATAAAGATACCTAGTTATAATTTTCACTTTGATTTAGAAGAAGAATTTCCTGTTCTTACGACAAAACAATTATTTTTTAAAAATGCTATAACTGAAATACTTTGGATTTATCAAGCAGCTAGTAATGATGTAAGATGGTTACAAGAAAGAGGTAATCATATTTGGGATGAATGGGAAATTGGAGAAGATGGCATTTGGAAAGCTAATCAAAATGTTATAAATGAAGAAGGTAATTTAGAAAGAAAAGAAGTAGTAAAAGATTTTGGTGAAGAATGGGCTCATACTATTGGGACTGCCTATGGTTGGATAGTTAATCATTATAATTTAACTAACAATTTAATAGATAAAATAAAGAATAATCCTACTGACAGAAGGATGGTAATGAGTTTATGGCAAGATGAATATTTAGATACTGCTGTACTTCCTTCTTGCGTTTGGAGTACTGAATGGGATGTTACTGATGATAAATTAAATATAATGGTTCATCAGCGAAGTTGTGATGTTCCTTTAGGGCTTCCATTTAATGTTACTCAGTATGCAACATTATTGTCAATGATTGCACAAGTTACTGATAAAAAACCTGGTACTATAGATTGGTCTATAAAAGATGCTCATATTTATCTTAATCAAATAACTGGTATCGAAGAACAAATAAGAAGAGGTGAAGAATTAGAGGATTTACCAGCACCAGAGTTATGGTTAAATCCTGAAATAGATAACTTTTATGATTTTGATAATTCTAAACAATTAAAAGATATAAAGGTTAGAAAATATAAACATCATGGTAAAATATCTTTCCC
>CAZKTT010000100.1:0-3009 GCA_964555755.1 uncultured Mycoplasma sp. | reverse complement strand
CTTTTGGTAATAGAAGTGATGTACTACTTATTTCAAATCATATAAATGCAGGTGGTGGTGATGGTGCCGAAGTAGTTTATGCACTTCGTAATAAGGAAACACTAGCAAAAAATATTTTAAATAATATTGCGAGAGAAGGTCAGAATATAAGAAGCTACTATCAGCGAAGATTACCTAGTGACCAAAGTAAAGATTATTATTTTATTCATAGAGAAACAGGAAAAATAGAACCTGTGTTAGTAGAATATGGTTTTATTGATAGTCCAAAAGATGATATTGTACAATTAAAAAATAATTTAAATAATTACGCTGAAGCTGTCGTTAAATCCATTGCTGATTATATCGGAGTTCCTTATAGCAAGCCAGGCCAAAAAGCTAATACTTATATTGTTAAAAAAGGTGATAGTTTATATAGTATTGCAAATAAATATGGGGTTAGTGTTGAAACATTAAAGAATATAAATAATTTATCTGGTAATGTTATAAATGTAGGACAAGTTCTTACTATTCCAACAACTGATAATACTAATTCTATGGTTTATACTGTCAAAAAAGGCGATAGTCTGTGGCAAATAGCTAATCAGTTTGGAGTTAGTGTTAATGATTTAATCAGTTATAACAATCTTGGTACTACATTTCTTCAAGTTGGGCAACAATTGTTAATACCTGAGAAAAATGATGATACATCTGATATTAGTTATATCGTTAAATCAGGTGATACATTATGGAGTATAGCTAAGAAGTACAATATTAGTGTGGATGAATTAAAAAGTGCTAATAATCTTAGTAGTAATATGTTAACTATAGGGCAAAAGCTTACCATACCAGAAGGTAATAATTACAAAACTTATATTGTTAAAAGTGGCGATAGTTTATGGAAAATAGCGCGAGATTTTGGTGTTGATTTTCAAGATATAATAAGAATTAATAGTTTAAATAGTGATATTTTGTCTATAGGTCAAACTTTGTTAATACCTTAAAAAAAGTATTGAGTAATCAATACTTTTAATGTAATTGTCTACATACTCCAGCATAAGGTATATAGAAGCAATGGCTTTTATATTTACCTGAATTTCTTTGATCATACCAGTATGCCGAACATGGTTTATTTGTTCCAGGATTGTAGAACCAAAGAGCATTAGTTGCAGGGTAATAGTATTCTCCTTTTAAGATTCTATCTGCTAAATCTAATTCTTTTGTTGTGGCTCTGCCTACAAATAGAGAGGAATTTATACCTGTGAATTGATTTTTTTGATAGACAACATCTGTAATTGTTCTTAGATTTTTAAATGTTAAGCAATCTGCTATAGCCCTATTAATAATTACATTGCCAACCATGAGCATAGCTAGATTCCCTTCTCCTAGTGCTTCTGCTCTCATTATTCTTGCTAGAAGTGCTTTTTCATTACTCGAATATTTAATAATAGCCATTTTATCACCTAATTAATGTTATGCAAAAAATGTTAAAATAATTGACAAAAACACCTTATTTTGTATATAATTGTTGGTGTTAGGGGTATAGTTCAATGGTAGAATAACGGTCTCCAAAACCGCTGATGTGGGTTCAACTCCTGCTACCCCTGCCATTTGAAATAAGACTTGATTGAAAAATCAAGTTTTTTTGTTGTAGGAAAATTTGTGATGAATATAGCGAATTAATATAATAAAGAAAACACTATTTTATTGATATTTTCTTTTATTTGTTTCATATTTTGGCTTCTTTCTTTTCTTATTTGTGTTATAATTGTGAAAGGGAGATGATAGAATGAAAGTACCTTTTAAGGCTGGGAATATTTTAATTCCAAAAGATGTTGACATGGAAAAGTGGTGTGTTGTAGCATGTGACCAATATACTTCTGAACCTGAGTATTGGAATGAAGTTCAAAAAATTGTAGGTGATAGCCCTTCAACACTTAATCTTATCTTACCAGAGATATATCTAGAAGAAGATGATGTTCCTGAAAGAATTAAAAAAATAAACGAATGTATGAAAAAAATGGTGGATGATAATTTATTTACTGAGTACAAAGATTCTATGATTTATCTTGAAAGAGTTCAAAGTGATGGTAAAGTAAGAGAAGGAGTAATGGGAATAGTTGATTTAGAAGACTATTCTTATGAAAAAGGTTCTCAAACACTTATTAGAGCTACAGAAAAGACAGTAATAGAAAGAATTCCTCCAAGAATGAAAGTAAGAGAAAATGCTTTACTTGAATTACCACATATAATGATTTTAATTGATGATGAAAAAAAGGAAATCATTGAGGGTTTAAAGGAAAAAGTAACTGAATCTGATGTGGTTTATGATACTGATTTAATGCAAAATGGCGGTCATATTAAGGGATATAAGCTAGCTCAAAGTGAAATAGATGGTATTATTAATGCGCTAGAATCATTAAGTGACAAAGACTATTTTGAAAGTAAATATGATGTTAAAGATAAAGGAATATTGCTTTTTGCTATGGGTGATGGTAATCACTCACTTGCTACTGCAAAAGCATGTTATGAAAAACTTAAAGAAACAATGTCAGAGGAAGAATATTTAAATAATCCTGCTAGATATGCATTAGTAGAATTAGTTAATTTACATAGTTCTGCTCTTGAATTTGAAGCTATTCATCGTGTTCTTTTTGATGTTGATGTAGAGGACCTTTTAGATAATTTATATAAGTATTATGATATTAATGAAGATGGAAATGGACAAAAATTTGAATTAATTACAAAAGATATGGATAAAACCTTATATATAACTAATCCAAAATCTAATATTGCAGTTGGCTCAATTCAAATCTTTTTAGATGAATACTTACAAGATCATAAAGGTAAAATAGATTATATTCATGGTGATAGTGTGACAAAAGAACTAGGTTCTAAAGAAAGAAATATTGGTATCATTTTTGATTCTATGGCTAAGGAAGATTTGTTTAAAACAGTAATATTGGACGGAGCTCTTCCTAGAAAAACTTTCTCTATGGGGCATAGTAATGATAAAAGGTTCTATTTAGAAGC
>CAZKTT010000099.1:0-3097 GCA_964555755.1 uncultured Mycoplasma sp. | reverse complement strand
TTGTTAAAAGTATTATATATAAAAAAACTAGTAACATTACTTCGAAAGAAGAAATAGATATAGCATATAAAATGAGTGAAATTATAAAACTTGATTATAATGATTTAAAAGATAGAAATAAAAGAGAATTCTATATTTTGATTAATGAAAAGGAAACTGATAAATTAATTACTTCGGAAGAATACAATAAGTTAGAGAATAGAAAACTTGATGAAGAGGATATTTATGAATTAAAAATAAAAAGAATTAGTAAAAAGAACTTAAATAAAATGACTAAGAAAGATAAAAAGGCTGCTTATTTATACTATTTAATGAATAAGGGATATTATTATTCTTATAAAACTATAAAAGATAAAAATGTTACAAATAAAGAATATGCTTATTTTTCTGAAAATAAACCTTATGGTTTTACTACAAAACTTGAATGGGATAGAGTGTATCCTTATGGAAATACATTAAGGAGTATTTTTGGAACTATTTCTAATCAAAAAACTGGTATTCCCAAAGAAGAATTAGAAGAGTATTTGAAAAAAGGATATAGTTTGGATGACAGAGTGGGTTTATCAGGTTTGGAAAAACAATATGAAGATATTTTGCGAGGTGAAAAGGCAAAGTATAGACTTGAAAATAATAATTTAGTGTTAATAGAACCAGGTAAAAAAGGTACAGATATTATTTTGTCAATAGATATTGATTTGCAAAAAAAGATTGATAAAATGATAATAAAAGAGTTGAAAAATGCTAAACATGAAGCTAATACTTCATATTTTAATAAAAGTTATATAATTATTTCTAATCCTAATACAGGTGAAATATTATCAATGTCAGGAAAAGAAATAGATAAAAATAAAACTTATGATATTCCTGAAGGGAATATTTTATCTACAATAACACCTGGATCAGTAGTAAAAGGAGCTAGCATAATGGTAGGTTACGATACTAAGGCAATAAGTGTTGGTGAATATATGCAAGATGAATGCATAAAGTTATATAACTTACCAGAAAAGTGTTCTTGGAAGACTTTAGGATATATTAATGATTTGGAAGCTTTAGAGTTTTCTTCAAATGTTTATCAGTTTAAAACAGCAATGAAAGTTGGAGGTTTTAATTATGCATATGGTAAAAGATTAAGAATAAAAAAAGAAGCTTTTGACACATATCGAAATATGTTTTATCGATTTGGTTTGGGAGTTAAAACTGGAATAGATTATCCTAAAGAAGAAGACGGTTATAAAAGTAATAATAGAGCTCCAGACTTACTTATTAATTTTGCAATTGGGCAATATGATACTTATACACCTTTACAACTATCTCAGTATATTTCTACTATTGCTAATAAAGGAAACAGATATAAAACTAGATTTTTAAAAGCTACTAAAGATGGTGATGGAACCATTTATAATATTAAGCCAGTTAAATTAAATACTTTAGATGTTAACAAAAAGTATATTAATAGAGTAAGAAGAGGACTTAGGCTCGTAATGACTGGAGGAACAGGAGTAGGTTATATGAATATGGCCCCCACTCCAAGTGGGAAGACTGGTACTAGTGAATCTTTAGTGGATACTGATGGAGATGGCATAATGGATACTGAGACTATTTCTAATAATTTTGTAGGATATGCGCCTTCTAATAGACCTGTTATGACTATAACTGGAGCATTTCCTGATATTGCTAAAGTAACTAGTAATGATTATAAATCTAATGCCAATATGCGTATGATATCAAAGGCTACTAAAATATTTTTTGGTTTATATGATAAAAATGGTAAAAAGATAGTAAAAAAGTAAAAAAACTTTTGATTTTTAGTAAAAGTTTGGTATAATACTTATGGAAATGAGGAGGGATTAACATGGCAAAATTAGGAAACAGACAATATAAAACACTTACTTGTACTGTGTGTAAATCACAAAATTATCGTATGGATAAAAATGTAAAAAATACTCCAGAACGTTTAGAGTTAAATAAGTATTGTAAAGTATGTCAAAAGCATACACTTCATAAAGAAGAAAAATAATAAGTAGGTGATATAGTGGTAAATGTAAATGATTTTAAAACAGGAATGACTATTCAATTCGAAGGTAATATTTATACTGTGCTTGAATTTCAACATGTAAAACCTGGTAAAGGAGCAGCATTTGTTAGAACAAAACTTAAAAATTTAAGAACAGGTTCTACTACTGAATATACATTTAATTCGGGTACTAAAGTAGAACTTGCTAGAATTGAAAGAAAACCAATGCAATTTTTATATGCAACTGGTGATGAATATACATTTATGAATATGCAAGATTATTCTCAAGTTGAAATAAATAAATCAAAACTTGGTGATGATATAAAGTATTTAAAAGAAAATTTAGATGTTGATATTACTTTTTTTGAAGGTGAAATGTTAGGATTATCTCTTCCTGATAAGATTGAAATGGAAATAATTAAAACTGAACCTGGTGTAAAAGGTAATACTACTCAAAGTGCTCTAAAAGATGCTACAATTGAGACTGGTTATGAAATACGTGTTCCTTTATTTATAAATGAAGGTGAAAAAATACTTATATCAACAAAAGATGGAAAATATGTATCAAGAGCTTAAGCTCTTTTTCTGTATATAGGAAGAAATTATGAGTAAATATCCAGAATTGATAATAGATTTAAAAAAACTAGAGAATAATATAAAAGAAATAAAGAATAAATGTGATCAAAAAAATATTACCTTGGCAGGTGTTATAAAAGGTTGTAATGGTTTAATCCCAGTAGCTAAAAAATTTGATGAAGTAGGAGTAGATTTTATAGCTTCTTCTAGATTAGAACAATTAAAACCTTTAAAAAATAATGTGCAAGCTCCACTTATGTTAATTAGAATTCCAATGAAAAGCGAAGCAAAAGAAGTAATAGAAATAACTGATATTAGTTTAAATAGTGAAGTGGAAGTTTTAAAGGAATTAGATAAAGAAGCTAAGAAACAAAATAAAATTCACAAAGTTATATTGATGCAAGATCTTGGTGATTTAAGAGAAGGATTTTTTGATCAAAAAGATATTGTAGAAGCTGCTCTTTTAGTAGAAAACGATTTAAGTAATTTATATTTATCAGGAATAGG
>CAZKTT010000098.1:0-3099 GCA_964555755.1 uncultured Mycoplasma sp. | reverse complement strand
ATAATTCATTTTGCTAGTATAATTGCAATTAATATAGTATGCCTTGGTGAAATAATTATTGTAGATTATTTTAATTTTAATGAATTAAAAGATATACCTAGTATTTATGATTTGAAAAATTATAAAGATGATCTTATGACACTTGAAGGGTTTGGAGAAAAATCTATTAATAATTTATTAAGTGCTATAGAAAAGAGTAAAGCACAATCTCTAGAGAAACTACTATTTGGATTAGGAATAAGACATTTCGGAGAAAAAAGTGCTTTGATTCTCGCTCAAAATTATAAAAATATCGATAATTTAATTAGTACTACTTATGAAGATTTAATAAAAATTGATGATATTGGAGAAATAATGGCTCAAAGTATAATTGAATACTTTAGAGATAAAAAAAATATAGAATTAATTGACAAATTAAAAAAACAAGGTTTAAATACTATTTATATAGGTGAAGAGTTAATTGAAGATGAAAACTTTAATAATAAAAAATTTGTTTTGACTGGAACAATATCAAAGATGGATAGAAATACTTTAAAGAATGAAATAACTAAAAGAGGAGGATCTGTTATAGAATCAGTTTCTAAAAAAACAGATGTATTAATTCTAGGAGAATCACCAGGAAGTAAATATGAAAAAGCTAAAAATTTAAATATAGAAATATGGGATGAGGAAAAAATATTGTCCCTTTTAGGAGGAAATTATGAATAAAAAAGCTTTTACTTTAGTTGAATTATTGCTCGTATTAGTAATAATAGGAATTATAGCTATAATTGCTACGAATGGAATTATGGAAGCATTGGAAGATAATCGTGTAGAAAGTGCTAAGGCTACTGAAAAAATGATGCTTTATAATATTAAACTTTATAACATTGATACTGAAGAAGATTATTGGTGTACTGATTCTGCAGATATGGATTTAACACAGTGTATTGCTTCTGGAAATAGAACTATAACTATAGAAGAGTTACTAAATACTAATAGAGATATTAATCTTGGTGAATGTCTTATTAAACCTGGAACTATGGTGGTTAATCGATCAAATCAAGGAATATATACGTATAATATAAAAATACTTTGTAGCAAGTATATATTAACTGATAAAAAAGAAAAGACTAAAAAATATTCTGATGATGGTTATATATTAACTCATAGGCCAAGTGATGAAGATTCTATTTATTACGAAACTAAATAAAAAATTCTTAGTTTATTCTAAGAATTTTTATTTTATATTTTTTATAATTGTATTAGCTATATTTGTTTTTTCTTCATGACCTAGATTATCCCAAAAGATTTCAAATAATACTCCTAGCCCTGGTAAAACTAATTCATCTTTGCTTGTAATTGCTTCATCTACTGTATTAATTATATCTTTTGAATCGTCATTTTTAATTTTACTAATTACATTTGAACGTATATCAATATTCATATTATCACCATTTATATTATGTAAAATAAAAGTAAAATTATTCAAACAAAAATAAATAAGTATAAAAAAGAATAAAAATGATTTATAATTAATAATAAGGAGGCAATATGGAAATAGTAAATAAAAAAAGTATACTTATACTTGGTGTTTTAGCAGGACTTGCAATAGTACTTTTAGTAATTTCATCCGTAATATCTAGTTTTTCCTCTTCTGATGATCCAAATGAATATGAAAAAAAAGAAAAGAAAGAGAATGTGGTATATACAGTAATTACTGATGATGCTAAAACTATATTGAATAAAGTTTATAATCCTGTTCACGATTATTATACTGGTTTTATGAATGAATCTGGAGAATATGAAAATATTTTTGGTAATCCTAATCAGTTATTAACTACTAATTTAAGTATTAAGACAAAAATGACTTTAGTTTTGAATACTATTAATTATAAAAATATGCAAACAGTAACTTGTAATAAAGTTTCATTCAATGATAAAAGTATCTGTGGAAGTAAAAACAAAAGAGTAGCATATGCTTTAAAAGTTCAGGATTTTAATGATAAATTTTTTGATATTTTTGGATATGATGTAGATTATACAACACTAGATACTGATAATTTAGTAATAGGATCATGTTCAGGTACAAATTCATATGCCTTTAAGTATTCTGAAAAAGATGGTTTATTTGTAAGTTTATATTCTAAAAAATGTCCAGTTAATGGATATATAAAAGTATATAATGTAACTAAAAAACAAGTAAATGAGTTGTTAACTTTAGATGTTTATTATGAGAAAAGAATACTTAATTCTAGAACGAAAAAAGTGTTTAAGGTATTAAAAAAACATGACCAGTTTTTCTTTAATGTTCAAGAAAATGGTTCGTATTATTTGTTTAGTACCACTATGATATAAAAAAATATAAAATCAGAAACAATTTTGTTTACAAAATGCATATAATGAATTATACTTTAATAAAGGAGATGTTAATATGATATTAGGAATAATAATTGGGATTATAGTACTTATTGCTTTATGGTTCTTTGGTATTTACAACAAATTAGTACACTTAAGGAACAAAAAGGATGATCAATGGTCTCAAATTGAAGTTCAATTAAAAAGGAGAGCTGATTTGATTCCAAATGTAGTAGAAACTGTGAAAGGTTATGCTAAACATGAAAAAGGAACATTCGAAGAAGTAATTAAAGCACGTAATACTTACGTGAGTGCTAAGACCCCTGAAGAAGAAATGAAGGCTAGTGGAGAAGTTACACAAGCATTATCAAGATTATTTGCTTTATCTGAAAGTTATCCAGATTTAAAAGCAAATGAAAACTTTAAATCACTTCAAGCTGATTTAAAAGATACTGAAGATAAGATTTCTTATGCAAGACAATTTTATAATGATTCAGTGTTGTCTTATAACAATAAGGTACAAATGGTACCATCAAATATTGATGCAAGTATCTGTGGTTTCCAAAAAGCTGCTTTCTTTGAAGCAGATGAAAAGGATAAAGAAACTCCAAAAGTTAGTTTCGAATAGACTTACTTATGTAAGTCTTTTATATAATTGAGAGGTTTTTAATATTTTATTTAAAACCTGTTATCAATGACAGTCGTGATAAAAAGGAGGAAATATGAATAAATTAAAATATTTATTATTTGCATTATTTTTAT
>CAZKTT010000097.1:528-3128 GCA_964555755.1 uncultured Mycoplasma sp. | reverse complement strand
ACTGTATGAGAGTATATTTTGATGAAAATAAAAATATATTAGAATATTATTTTGATATTATAAAAAGTAGTGGAATAGATCCTGATAATAATATTCCATATTATGATGATTTATATTTAGATGTAATTGTTTTTAATGATGAAATAGAAATAGCAGATGAAAATGAGTTGTTAGAGGCTTTAAAAGAAGAAAAGATTACTAAAAAAACTTATGATTTTGCTTATGATGTAATGAATAAGTTAGTAGCAGAGATTAAAAGCAAAACAAATAAATATGTCAACATGAATTTGAAGGAGATGCTATGATTAAGAATGATATATATGTGAACTTTCAAGTTTGAAAGTTAATACTGACTGCAATCAATTGAAAGGAAAGTATCTTCCTTTTTCTATGTTATAATAGTATCAGAGGTGATTAAAATGTTAACAGCACCAGAACTAGATGATTTAATTGAAAGATTAGATCATTATATATTAAATCCACAAGGATATAGTGATAAAGTTAAAAAAAAGATTGAAGAATTATATGAACTACTATATAAAATTAAACCAATCTCAGATGATGAATATAAAGTTTTATATTTTAGTACTGAGAAAGGAAGTATAGATAATTATAGTTATTACATATACGAAAAAGATGAAGAAGCTTTTAATTATGAAGAGTGTAAGAAATGGTTTAATGAAGACTATCCTGAAGATTTAAAGTGGTATAGAATGGTATCAAGTAGATATAACAACTATTTTGCAATATCTATTAATTCTAAAAATGTAATAAGTGCAGATTTAGATCAAGAAGGAAATGATTTTATAGATAATCAGTTATTAGAATTACTTAACTTTCTTATAGTTAAAACAAAAAACTGTATAGAAATGTTAGAAAATGGTACTTATAATGATTATATTTCTAAAAATTATTCAAATCGAAATAGATTTGGAGTAATAAAAAGAAAAGATTATTGGAGGTTATATCCAGAATCTAAAGAAAGCTTACTAAAAGAAATATCAAGGGAAGAAATAGATTATTTTGTTAAAAATGCAAGTGACAAAACTGATGATAGAATTAAAAAGATGACTTCTGGCAAATATTTTGAATGTGTTAAACTAGCATATGAGGCAAATAACTACGAAATAGGGAATTTAACTGACAAAGAGTTATATTTAAAATATGCAGATGGAAGAGATGAAGGATTATGTGATCTTAGTGAAGAGGATAGCGATCAGTTTGATAAATGGTATAATGATAAATCTAGATATGGAGGTCATCCTTGGGAGATAATGCCAGGTCACTCATTTGCTAGAGTTAATTTATGTGTAGCACATGATGATAAAGGTTATTTTCTATTTTTAGATGGCACTAGAGTATTAAGAAATATTGAAATAGCAAAAATGTATTTAGAGTTTAAAAAACATAATATTCCTTTAGAAATATATAGTGTTAATACTATAAAACAATCTTTAGAGGGTACAGATTACATAGGAATAGTACCACAAGAAATAATGCCGATTTATTGTGAAAGTTATTTTAAAGAATATAATCCAGTAGAATTTATTCATTTAAAAGATGATAAAATATTAAATCATATAAAATGGGAACCACTCGAAGAAATTAACCTTAAACAAAAGCAAAAGGTTAGAACTAAAAAATTTATGTTGTAAATAATTACAATTTACATTATAAAGAATAGATGAAAAAATTAATTCTATACGTTTGTATAGGATTTTTATTTTCTTAATATTATAAAAAGTTTATAAGAAAATGAACAAAAATACTTGACAATGCCTTTTTTTAGGTGTACATTAGTCTAAATTTATTTCAAAGAGGGTGATTAGTATGTTTTCATACTTAATGATATTATTTGTATTCATATGCTATCATTGTCTTTCTATTGAAATAAAAAAAGACTTATTTTTGTTATATAATGACGCTACTAGGCTATAAAACGGCCTATAGCGTCATTTTTGTCTTTAGGAGGTAAAAATATGGAAGCACAAGAACTATTGAATAAGTTATTAAATAACATTAGTAATTACAGTAAAGAAGATATTTTAGAGATAAAAAAAGCATTTCTTCTTGCAGATTCTCTTCATACCGGGCAAAATAGGCAAAGTGGAGAACCATATATAACTCATCCTTTACATGTAGCAATAATTCTTTCTGAAATGAAAGCTGATAAAGATACTATTTGTGCAGGAATATTACATGATACAATTGAAGATACTCCTGTAACAAAAGAAGAAATAAAAAGTGAATTTAATCCTGATATTGCGAACCTAGTAGATGGAGTTACTAAAATTAGTAAACTTAATTTTTCTAGTAAACAAGATAGAAATTATGCTAATACAAGAAAGATAATTTCCAGTATAACTGAAGATGTGAGAATTATAATTGTAAAACTAGCAGACCGTCTTCACAATATGAGAACTTTAGAATATAAAACAGAGTTTAAACAAAAAGAAAATGCTCTTGAAACTATGGAAATATTTGTTCCCCTTGCTTATTATATTGGAGCTTATAGAATAAAAAGTGAACTTGAAGATTTATCTCTTAGGTAGAGGCTATGGCCATGAAGGCCGAAGAGGACGGAATGATATTCGCTCTCG
>CAZKTT010000097.1:0-518 GCA_964555755.1 uncultured Mycoplasma sp. | reverse complement strand
TCTTAGGTATTTAAAACCCGATGAATATATCAAAACAAAAGAATTACATGAAAAAATAAAATTAGAAAGTGAATATTGTTTAGAGGAAATGCTTAAAAATATAAAAGAATTACTTGAAAACGAGAAAATACCTAATGAAATAAAAACAAGAACAAAGAATATATATGGATTATATAAAAAAATAAGTGAGGGTAAAAAAATTGAAGATATTCATGACTTATTATCTTTAAAAATAATGGTAGATGATATAACTAATTGCTATAGAACTCTTGGAATAGTTCATAGTAAATATAATCCAATAAATTACAGATTTAAAGATTACATATACAATCCTAAAACTAATATGTATAGATCACTTCATACCACAGTTTTTGGAGAAGATGATAGACTTGTTCAAACTCAAATAAGAACATTTGATATGGATGAAGTAGCATCATTTGGTTTAACTTCATATTGGAATCAAAATAAAGAAAATGCACGAGAAAAGATGCAAGAAGATTTAAAAGAAAAATATCAGT
>CAZKTT010000096.1:0-3218 GCA_964555755.1 uncultured Mycoplasma sp. | reverse complement strand
TATTCAAAAAGAAAAAATAAGTAGAATTATAGAAAAAGAAATAAATTTAAATAAAAATAAATCTAGTTTACTTTTAAAAAATAAAATATTAACTAATTTAGTAGAAAAAGGTTTTGCAAAAGAATTAATTTATGAATTATTAGAAAATATTGAAATAGATGACCATGATATATATCAAAAAGAATATGAAAAATTAAAGAAAAAATTACAAGAGAAATATAGCGGAGCAGAACTTGAATATCAAATAAAATATAGATTATATAAAAAAGGATTTAAGCAAAAAAACTAGATCGCCCAAGTAACCATTCGCATAATATAATAAAAAAAACGATATTTAATATCGTTTTTTATTGTGCATTAGAAGCATTATTTTTTGCTTGTGCTTTAGCGTTTTCTAAATAAGTATTGTATACTTTCTTAAGCTCTTTATCTTCAAATTTTAAACCAGCATCTTTTCTTACAGCATCTAAAGCAGTGTAGTATAAAGTAGGATCGCTACTTAATTTTTCTTTTGCTAATGATTCAACAATTTCTTTTTTTACACTTTTAAGTGTAGGTTTTTTCTTTTCATCTAATTTATAAATGATATGATATCCATAAGTAGTTTTAACAGGACTAGTTGTATATTTACCTTTCTTTAATTTAAAAGCAGCATTATCAAATTCTTCTACCATATCTCCAGTAGCTACCCATCCTAAGTCTCCACCTTTTTTAGCAGTAGCAGAATCATCTGAATACTTTTTAGCTAGTTTAGAAAAGCTTGCTCCTTTTTCAAGTTTTTTAATTATACTTTCAGCAGTTTTCTTAGCTTCTTTTTCAGCCTTTGCTTTATCTTCAGTAGTCATATCATCAGAAGTATTAGGAGAAATTAAAATATGTTTTAATTTAATATTTCCATAAACTTCAGTTTCATAATACTTTTTGATTTCACTATCTTTGATATTACTCTTAAGATAATCATTAACAGCAAGATCACGACGATAATTTAACTTAATAAATGCTTTTGCCTCTTTAGTACTTTTAAAACCATAATATTTTAAAACATCTGTATATTCCATTTTATTCTCTTTAGCAGATTCTTTAATACTATCAATTTGTGAATTAACATATGATGTTTCAGCAGAAGTTTCTTTATATTTCTTATCTAAAATAGCAGTATCAAATAAATCTACAAACACTTCAGCACCATATTTATTCTTTAATGAATCATATAATTGTTCTGCTGAAATACCACTTTTTCCGTAAGATGCTACTTTTTGTTCCCCATTTTTAAGAGTAGGAATAGCTCCACAACCTGCAAGTGTCAAAACAACAATTGCTATTATTAAATATTTTTTCCAGTTTTTCATCTTTTTCCTCCTTTAAAAACTATAAAACTATAATAACAAAAAAAACAAAACTTTACAACAATTAGTTATAAGCATTCACAAAAAACATGTATTTCCCATAAAATAATCTAGAACAATAAAAAAGGAGGAATAAATATGAATTATGTCTCATCTTCAGCAATTGTACTAGTTTTATTTATATTATTAATAATTATACTAGGTGCTTGGATCTAAGGAGGTGTAATTAATGAATAATCAAACTTGCCATGAAGAAACCAGACCACAACCTTGTACAAAAGGATCTGGCCTTTTAATAGCAGTAGTATTGTATATATTACTTGTTATTATATTGAGTTCCTTCAGAGGATGTTAAGAATAAGAGGAAATAGTTCCTCTTTATTTTATGTAAATTACAATATTTTAATATAAAAAAACTTGTTATTACTATTCATAATAATTATAATATAATTGGGTGATAGTATATGATATGCTGCAGTAATTGTAAAAGCCTAAATAACTACGAAAGCACAGTGTGTGAGTTTTGTGGTGCAAGCTTAATATATAACAATTTTTCTGCACCCAATACTGCACCCAATACTGCACAAAATATAAATAGTAACCCAAATAACAATTATAATCAAAATGTTCAAAATAGGCCTGTATATGTCAATCAAATTGCTAATAGTCAAGTACAGTATAGTTATCAACCTGGATCAAATGGTAATCTTCAAATATTATATGATATGACATCTTTGGCAGATTCATTCATGGTTAAAAATGTAGTTAAACTACGTAAGGGTGGTTTTTCTTGGTCAGCTTTATTGATGGGTCCACTTTACGCATGGTATAGAAAAATGTATAAATTATTTGGAATATGGTCTGGAATAATTATTGCATTAACATTAATACTTGGACTATTTAATCAAATAATTCCTGCTGCAATTGCGGCATTTATAGTATCTTTAGTAATTGGAGTAAAATTTAAAGATATGTATAAAAATCATGCATATAACAAAGCGGATGAAATAAAAAATCAAAACTATGGTAAATCACAACAAGAATTAAATGAAATATGCGCTAAAAAAGGTGGCGTTAACGTAATTCCTTTAATTATATATACATTTTATACTATTATATTAGTAATAGAGGTTCTTGTAGTGAGTATGGTAGTAGTTACAACTATAATGTCTATTGATGATGAAAAAGTTACGGCATATGCTAACGAAGGTAGACACGCAATTGAAGCAGTAAAAAAAGATGTTTATAGAAACAACTATAATAATGCTAATTGTAGTAGAAATGATTGTATATATGATAAAGAAAAAATCAATTCGTTATTAACAAGAAAACTTGAAACAAGTCCTTTTGGTCAAGGATATCGCGATGCTAGAGTAAAAATAATCAGTACTGGTAGTAATTCATATAAATTCAGTGTATGCTTAATTGATTCATCGGGAAAAGGTTTTGGGTATGTCGATGAAAAAGAATTAGCATCTAAAGAGATATTAAGAAAAAGAATGATAGTTAATCTTAGTCCAGCGTTTTGTTGGTAAAGCTTAAGCAATACTTAAGCTTTTTCTTTTGCGTAAATCTAATTAATTTCATTGACTATAACAAAGAACTTATCATATAATGTTAAAGTGATATCTAGGGAGGATTTATGTTTAAACTAGCAAAAAAACTTACAAAAAAACATTTATTATTAGCTTTTCTAAGTATAATCTTTATAGTAATCCAAGTTTATCTTGAATTAAAAATTCCAGATTATATGAATGAAATAACTAAATATGTAGCTACAGGAGAATCAGTGCGAACAGTGTTAACTCCTGGTTTTCACATGATTTTATGTGCCTTTGGAGCATTAATTACATCAGTTATAGTAGGATATTT
>CAZKTT010000095.1:0-3241 GCA_964555755.1 uncultured Mycoplasma sp. | reverse complement strand
TATTAAATCTAATCAACGAAGTATATAATTTTGCATTAATAATTGATGATAGCTATGTAGATAAAAAAGAAACTAAAAAAATTATTACATCTGTTTTTAAATATATAATAATAGCTAAAAGTGATAAAAACATTGAAAGTTTTAAGGAGTGTACTAATTTAATAAGAATAAAATAATGGAGGGAAAAATATGGATACATTTTTGAGATTTTTATACGAATTTTTGTTTCAATTTTTCGGTGGCATATTATCCATATTTTCTGGGTTTGGTACTGGCGTAAAAGCAATGTTTAACATAAAAGAATATGTTAAAATCATTAACTTTTATAAAGATGATTTCAGTGCCCCAGAATGGGTTTTAGTAGGTCTTGCTATAATTTCAATAGTATTCATATTATGTATAATTGGTTTCCTACTTTATTTAATAGTAAGAAAATATATAAGATTTAGAAAGACACTTGTAGAACAAGAATCTTTATTAGAAGAAGTTGCAAATCTTAATAATGAGGTTTCCAACTTAGTAAAAGAAAAAGAAGATATATTAGCAATGAAAGTATCACACTTAGGATTAAAACCTGATGAAGCTGATACTGAAGAAGTGCCAGAAGGAGAAGAAAAAGAAGAAAAAGTTAATGTTGGTGATTCTAGATTCTCAAAACTTGCTGTAATAGATAGAGACTATGCTAACTATAAAATCAAAAACTACAATAATAGCTTTAATCTAGAAGAACTTGTAGAATTATTTAGAAACTTTGCAGCCTCTAAACTAAAACTATATTATAAAACTGAATTAATAAGAATATTCATTGCAGGTTTAGCTTCTACAAAGCTTATAATTTTACAAGGTATCTCTGGTACTGGTAAGACTTCACTTGCTTATGCTTGGGGAAAATTTTTAAAGCATGATTCCTGCGTAGCATCAGTTCAACCATCTTGGCGTGACAGAACAGAACTTTTTGGATACTTCAACGAATTTACTAAAAAGTTCAACGAAACTGAAATGTTAAAAGAGATGTATGTTGCTGGATATACTGATGATATTCATACAATAATCCTAGATGAAATGAATATCTCACGTGTTGAATACTATTTCGCAGAAATGCTATCTATTCTAGAAATGCCTAACACGGATGAATGGATTATTGAACTTGTATCTTCAGCTTGGGATACCGATCCAAAACATATTAATGGTGGTAAATTACATGTTCCTGAAAATATGTGGTATATCGGTACAATCACTAACGATGACTCAACATTCGCAGTAACTGATAAGGTATACGATAGAGCGATGCCAATCGATATCAATGATAAGGGTGAAGCATTTGAACCTATTGATACCGAGGCACAAGATATAAATTATAGTTATGTCCATCAACTTTTTGCAGATGCTATGGCAGCTAATCCAATTAGTCAAGCATCACTTGATAAAATTGAAGAAATGGATAATTATGTTATCAAACATTTCCGTATCGCTTTTGGTAACCGTATTGTTGCACATATGAAAAAATTTGTTCCGGTATATGTTGCTTGCGGCGGAGATGAAGTTTCTGGTATAGATTACTTTATAGCACGTAAGATTTTACGTAAATTTGAACAACTTAATATCGCATATATTCGTGATGAAATAGATGGTTATGTAGAATTCTTAGACAAAACATTCGGAAAAGATAAAATGAAAGAATGTAAGGAATATTTATTAAGACTTAAAAAATTGGCATAGGTTGGTGATTGTATGGGAGAACTTAACGTTGTTGATTTATACAATAAAACAAATGATAAGAAATTAAGAGATTTTTCAAAAGACGTCAATTCTAGTTTAAAAGTATCTACAGATTATGACAAAGTAGAATGTGATTATGAATGGATAGATCTTATGGAGGAAACCATACCATATATAGATAATATTTTAAGAACTCCAAACAGATTTATCGTAAATGAAGAGGATGTAATCAAAGTAGAGCTTGCTAAAAAAATAACTGTTGAAAGTATAAAGCATTTATCAAAAAACACCAATCTTATTGAAGATTATAATACTAAAACTGGTGATGTAAGACCTTCGAAAATTTTAAATGTTACGAAGGAAGAAAGTTATGAAACTTATGAAAATAGATTGATTTATTCACTTATTCAAAACATGAAACTATTTATCGAAATGAAAAAACAAGAAATGGTTGGAGAAACAAGTGAAAAAAGTGATAAATCATTTGAATATACTGGTAGTTCCAATATGGGCAGTGAAAAAGTTGATATCAGTATGACCATTAATAGTAAATACAATAAAAAACATAAAGAAAAAAATGAAGCTGGTCTTGGAGTAGAAGAACGTATTGAGAAACTTAATAATGACATTGGAATGCTAACAGGTACAGAAGTGTATAGACTTATTGATAAAAAACATCTTTCTTTAATAACTCCTCCAGTTAAGAAAACTAATTTGATTAGAAAAAATGTTAATTTCCAATATGCAATGAAATTATGGGATTATTTACATGAAACTCATGATAACGCCACAACTAGAAAAAAAGAAAAAAAGAACTTTACCGATGATGGCGAATATAAATCACTTGTTGATGAAACATTTATGCTAAATTATTTAATAATAGATTCTTTAAATAAAAAAGAACTAGAAAACGAAACTGCAAAAGGTGAAGTTCAAGAACGTATTGTAAATAATATGGTTAATCAAGTTATGAAATTAGATAATAATATTTCAGAAGAAGAACTTAAAGATATTGTTGGCAAACAATATACTATAGTTAAGTATAAAAGTGTTACTAGCGATAAAGAAATTAGGAATATATTTAAAGAACACATTGATAAATATTTAGAAAAAATAAAAGAAGTGGGAGTGTAATGGTTTATAATGGATAATAAGAAAAGTAAATTAAATTTTTTAAAGTTTATTTGGAAAATAATAAAAACTATATTAATTATATTATTAGTACTAGTATTTTTTGTAATCGTAGTACAAAGAGTGACTAATAATAATGCTTCAGTCGCAGGGTATGGTGTTTACACTGTTGTTTCTGAAAGTATGGTGCCTGAATACAATTTGATGGATATGCTTTTTGCAAAAAAAGTTGATCCTGCTACTCTAGAAATTGGTGATGATGTTGTATATCAAGGCAAAGAAGGAGATTTTAATGGGAAAATTGTAACCCATAGAATCATAAGTAAAAAAGAAGATAATGGAAGATATGTATTTGTTACTCAAGGTATAGCCAATACACTTGAAGATCCAG
>CAZKTT010000094.1:0-3282 GCA_964555755.1 uncultured Mycoplasma sp. | reverse complement strand
CAATGAAACCAATAATTACACCATTTATGGCCCACATAAGATTCTGTCTGAGCAATTTCATTAGTATGATGTGGAAAAATATTATCAACTCCACCACAATGAATATCTAAATATTCTCCTAAGTGTTTTAGAGATATACAAGAACATTCAATATGCCAGCCAGGATATCCTTCACCCCAAGGTGAATCCCATTTTAATTCCTGATCTTCAAATTTAGATTTTGTAAACCAAAGAACAAAATCTGTTTTATTCTTTTTATTTTCATCTTCAGTTACATCATCACGCACTCCTACTTTCAAAAGATCACTAGTATGATTTGTAAGAACGTAATAATTATCAAGTTTAGATGTATCAAAATAAACATTATCTCCTGCTTTATAAGCATATCCCTTCTCTAATAAGCCAGAAATCATTTCTATATAGCTATCTATCATATTAGTCGCAGGAACAATAACATCAGGTTTCTTAATGTTTAAATCTGCACAATCTTCAAAAAAGCAATCTGTGTAATACTTAGCTATATCCATTACTGTTTTATTTTCTCTCTTTGCACCACTGACCATTTTATCTTCACCAGTATCACTATCACTGCTAAGATGTCCAACATCAGTAATATTCATAACCCTTTTTACATCGTATCCTAAAAATCTAAGAGATTTTTCCAACACATCTTCCATAATATAAGTACGTAAATTACCAATATGTGCATAATGATAAACAGTAGGGCCACAAGTATACATCTTTACTTTTCCTTCTTCATGTGGAATAAATTCTTCAATTTTTCTCGTTAAAGTATTATATATTTCCATTAAATCAATCCTCCAAACGATTTAAAACTTTTTCCTTTCCTAGTAAATAAATAGTATCAGGAAGTTCTGGCCCATGCATTAAACCAGATACTTTAATTCTAATAGGCATATATAGCATCTTTCCTTTTGCTATACCTTTTTCTTTTATATTATTAATAGCATTACTAATATTTTCAACGTTCCAGTCTTCAATACTCTCAATTTGATTTTTAAATTCAGTTAACGTATCACTAACACCTTCTTGTTTTAAAAATGATTTACATTCATCATCTAATTTTATTTTATCAATAAAGAATAATGAAACTTCATCTATTATTTGCTTACCATAACTTATATGACTTTGATATATTTCAACTAAATGCTTTACCCATGAATCAGTTTTATCAGTTAAATCATATGCATCTTCAAGAAATGGTTTAACTAATTTAATATAATCATCAAAAGGCATTTTTTTAATATATTGAGCATTAAACCAATTAAGTTTTTTAACATCATATGTGCTGGATGATTTACTTATTCTAGAAGGATCAAATTCTTTTATTAATTCTTCCATAGTAAATACTTCTTGATTACTATTTGGACTCCATCCTAATAGTACTAGATAATTTACAATAGCCATAGGCAAATACCCTTCATTATATAAATCCATAAATGAGGCATCACCATTTCTTTTACTTAGTTTCGTACCATCTTCTCCTAAAACCATGGCTACATGTATATAACTAGGTTTTTCAAAACCAAATGCATCATATAATAAATTATATTTAGCAGTTTGATCCAAATACTCTTTTCCACGAATAACATGAGTAATATTCATTAAATGATCATCAATTACGTTAGCAAAATTATAAGTTGGAAACCCATCAGATTTTAATAATATTTGATCATCAAGAACACTATTATCAATTACAATTTCACCATAAACCAAATCATTTATAGTTGTGGTTCCTTCCTTAGGCATTGCTTGACGTATTACATATTTATCACCACGAGCAATTCGTTCTTTTACTTCCTCTTCACTTAAATTTTTACATTTACCATCATACATAAATGGCACTTTATTAACACTTGCTATTTCTCTTAATTCATTTAGTCTATCTTCATCACAAAAACAATAATATGCACAACCTTTTTTTACTAATTCTTCTGCATATTTTTTATAAATATCTGTCCTTTTACTTTGAATATATGGACCATACTTACCTTCATTAAGTGGTCCTTCATCTATATCAAAACCACATAAGCTTAAAGTATCATAAATGAATTGAACAGCTCCTTTAACTTCACGAGTTTGATCAGTATCCTCAATTCTTAATATAAAATCACCTTTATCGTGTTTAGCCACCAAATACTCAAAAATAGCAGTCCTTAAATTACCTACATGCATATATCCTGTTGGACTTGGTGCAAATCTTGTTCTTGTTTTCATACAAATCACCTGCCTGTATTATATCAAAAAAATAATAGTTGTACAATATTGGTAGAGGTAATAAAAAAGAAATTGCAAAGCAATCTCTTCAAACATTTACTTCCAAGCTTTCAATTTTAATAATTCTATCCCCTTTATGTATTCTATCAACTAAAATATTTGAAACATTGTTCTTAATTATATAATCTATTCTCCTAGCTCCATATTTTTCATAATTACATATATTCTTTATTTCTAAAAGGAGTTTATTAGAAAGAGATAATCGTATATCGTGATCTTTATAATTGTTTTTCAAAACGCGAAATTTATTCTTTATTATCATTTCACAAACATCAGAATTAATTGCATTAAATTCTAATACATTTTCAATTCTATTAATAAATTCCACTTCAAAAAAATCATTAATAGCTTGATTTTTAGTTTTATTTCCAAAACCGATATTAGTTTTATTACATCCCAAATTTGATGTCATTATAATCGTAGTATTAGAAAAATCTATTACCTCCCCTTTACTATTTTTACATTTTCCTTCGTCTAAGATTTGCAAAAACAAATTAATAATTTCATAACTACCTTTTTCTATCTCATCCAGTATAATTAAGGAATAAGGATTATCTTTAATTTGTTCAAAAACGTTTTGATGATTATTGTATCCAACATATCCAGGTGGAGATCCAATCATCTTACTAATTGAATGACTTTCTTTAAATTCACTCATATCAATTCGAATAATATTATCTCCATAAATGTACTTACCATACTCTTTTGCTAAAAACGTTTTACCAACACCTGTTGATCCTAAAAATAAAAAGGATAAAGGTTTATTAGTATTAAAGGAATAACTATCTTTTTTAACTGCATTACAAACTGATTCAATAATATTATCTTGTCCAAACACCTTTGATTTTAAATACTTTTCTAATCCTAATACTAGCTTTCTATTATCTCTAAATATAGGTATTTTAGATTCATCTTCTACTACTTTATAAACATCTCTAGAAGAAATTTTAAAATAATTCTTATTACACTTTTTCAATTCTATTT
>CAZKTT010000093.1:0-3284 GCA_964555755.1 uncultured Mycoplasma sp. | reverse complement strand
TTTAAATAATTATTTACGACACTATTACATAGGCCTGCAATAATATCTTGTTTTTTATGTCCAATTTGAGCCTTATGGACTAGATCTGATTCGGCAAATACTGTGCATCTTGCTGCTATTTTGGTGGGATTTTTTGAGGTTAGGGCAATCTTTCCAAAATCTTTCACTTCTACTCCTAATCTTTTTGCTTGACTAGATAAAAATGCTCCAGTTCCGGCTGCACATATACTATTCATAGCATAGTCTACAACTATGCCATCTTTAATAAGAATAATTTTTGAATCTTGGCCTCCAATTTCTAAAATAGTTCTAACATCTGGGTGAATGGATAGGGTGCCTATTGCATGAGCGGTAATTTCATTTTTTATGACCGAGGCTTTTGTCATAATACCGATCAATCTTCGAGCACTTCCTGTTGTGCCAACTGAAACAACAGTGTAATTGTGTGGAATTTTTTTCTTTAAACTATGTAATAGTTTTTTTACAGCATTAACTGGATCTGCAGATGTCCAAAGATATTCTTCTGCTAATATATTGTTATCTTTATCAATAATAACTCCTTTGGTAGAGATAGAACCAATGTCTATTCCAAGATAAGCTTTATTCATTTTCTTTTTCCTTTCTCATATTAAGCATATCAATGAATGCTTCAATTCTTGTTTTTATTCCTTCATTTGAGGTATTTGTGTCAAAACTTAAAAACATGATTGGAATATTTAAATCATTAGCTATTTTTGCCAGTATTGGTGTTGCTCCAACTTCTGGTGTACATCCAAAGGGTTTGGTGTGAATAATTCCATCAAATCCTTTTTTATTTAAATCTATTACTCGATAAACATTATATGTTGCATCTGCTCCGATTTTATATTTCAAATATCTTTTGCATTTCTTAAACATGAAAAAACCAAATATTTTTTTATATATTAGCAAGAATGAAGCATCCGTATATCTTTTTATACTGACATCATATTGTTTTAGTATTTTTTCTAAATTAAAGGTTGAATATGGTTCAATCGAAGTAAATAGTTCACCAATTATACCAATCTTAAGCTTTGGTTTTTTTGTTTTTTGATGTCTATATTTGTACATGTAGTGAAAATATATTTTTATTATTTTAATCAAACTTTTTTCATCTTTTAATTTATTGATTAGTTCATTTTTTAATTCATAAAAACCATCTTTTTTAACAGAAATTTTTTTTCTTCTGTAGTGTTCAGTTTTATCAAATAATACAATTTTTAACATTACTTTGATACTTTCTATGAAGAATTTATATTTTCTTAAACTTGGATTTAAGTCTTTAAATATTCTATAAATTCTATTTAAATCCAGTTTTCCTAAGTTAATTAAATTATAGAATTCAAAGTTATATCCTAAGTCTTTTAGTATTTCTTTTTGAAGTGTTCCATAATTTCCATATCTACACCCTCCGCCAAGTTGAAATAAAATGTTTGCTTCGTTTTCTAGTGTTTCAATGTAGTTACCTAGATTATATTTAAAAGGGAAACAAATAAAATCTGGAGAATATTTATTTCCTAGTTCTACTGTTTTTTTTGTTATCGGCGGAGCTAGTTTTACAGTACAATCACTTATTGTTTCAAAATAATATTTAGCAAAATAAGAGTATTCTCCAATATGAGGAAATGATATTATTTTTTTACTCATTGCAATCACCATTTACTATGTCAATAAAACTTTCTAAGCGAGTGTTTAGTCCTGTGATACTATCAGATTCATCTATTATGAGTTGTAGAATCGGAATATTCTTATTTTTTCTTACGATAAATTCATTTGTAATTGAATCTGGTCCGCATGGGAAGGCTGATACTATGATGATACCGTTTACAAAATCTTTATATTTTTCTATAGCACTAATAAACATTTTATTATATGAGAAGTAGGTGTAGTCTATATTTTCACCATCACTATCGCATATATTTGAATCTATTATTTTGAAATTATTTTTATTTAAAACTTTTTTAATTGGGAAAAATAGAAATGGATCATTTATTATATATGAATGTCCTACTACTAGTATTTTTTTATTTTTGCTATTTAAAATATTTGTTTGCTCTAATAATTTATTTTTCTTTTCATTTCTATATATTTCATTTGCTTTTATGAAAGCATTATTTGATTTTAAATATCCATATCCTAGATCTATTCCTAGATTTATGAAAGCATCTTTAATAGTTATATTTTTATTGTAATCGATATTCATTGATAAAATATCATAATCAAAAATATTATTAGCTAGATCATATAAAACATAAAAATTTGTGCAAACTTTTTCATTTTTTTTAATACTTTCTAATCTAGGTACTAAAATATAATCAGTTTTATTCTTTAAATCATCTAAATGTCCAAGAAATAGTTTTAGGCCAATGCAAGCTTCAGCTGGAGCATATTTTTTTCCTGTTTCTAGCAGTTTTTTATTTGTTATGTTTGATACTACGTAATTGATTCCTAATTCTTTAAAAAAGGCTTTAAATAGGGTATTATACCTATAATAAAATAAAGATCTAGGAAGTCCGATTGTCATAAAATCATCTCCTAGATTAAATTTATTCTAATACATAAAAAAATAATAAAAAAAAGTTCTACAAAATAGAACTTATAAAAACAAAATAACAAGTAATCCGACGATAAAGCAATATATAACAAAGTATATTAGTTTACCATTTTTAACAATATTTCTAAACCATAGTGTAGCAAAATATGTTACTATACCTGCGATTACCATAGATAGTAAATAGAATACAATAATTAGTGAATTAAGGTCTACTTCTAATAATTCTTTTATGCCTAATATAGCAGTAGCTATGCTAATTGGAATGTATAGTAAGAAGGAAAAATCAAATGCTGTTTCTCTTTTTAAGTTACGGAACATACCTCCAACTATAGTAGCACCACTTCTTGATATACCTGGAAGCAATGCAAGTACTTGGAAGAATCCAATTATAATAGCATCTTTTATAGTAATATTGTTATTATCTTTTTTACCTTTTATATTTCTTATTAAAAATAAGAATAAAGCAGTAATAAGTAGGGTTATTCCTACAAATTTAATATTTTTTTCTAAGACTTTAAATACATCAGTAGCTGAAACAATGAGACCAAAAATTCCAGCAGGAATAGTACCAATTATCAAATAAATAACATATTTAAAATTATTATAAGTTTTATCATTTTTAGTTTTTATGTGAGAAAAGAAATCTTTAAATAGTGTTATTATTCTTTCTCTATATATATAGACAATAGCGAGTAAACTACCAAAATTAGTA
>CAZKTT010000092.1:2117-3356 GCA_964555755.1 uncultured Mycoplasma sp. | reverse complement strand
ATACATATTATTTACAATAGTTTTTATAAATAAAATCATAACATGTTTTTATAAATTCATCACTTAATCTAACAGAATCAGATCTCATATAAGTAATAAGCCCAGTAGTTTCACTACCTATATCAACACCTTCATATAACTTTTGAGCGATTGACATAGTTTTCTTTCCTGAAAAATTTAGCTTATTTGAAGCATCTTGTTGAAGAGTTGATGTAGTATAAGGAACTTTAGCTTTCTTGTTCTTAGATTTTTGACTAATATCTTCCACTAAAAACTCTTTAGATAATTTGCCTAATATATCATCTTTTTCTTTTGCACTTTTTATTTCAATATCGTTTTCTTTGTATTTAAAAAGATCAGCTTCAAAATCATCGAAAACTCCAGTAATAGTATAGTATTCTTCTGGAACAAAAGCTTCAATTTCTCTTTCTCTATCAACAATAAGCTTTAAAGCAACAGATTGAACTCTACCAGCACTTTTACCTCCAGTTTTACTTTGCATAAGTTTAGACAACCTAAATCCTATTATTCTATCTAAGATTCTTCTTGTTTCTTGACTCTTAACTAAAGCATCATCTATTTTTCTAGGGTTTTTAAAAGAATCCAAAACTTTATCTTTAGTAATTTCATTAAAAACCACTCGTTCATAATCTTTATCTTTTAATCCAAGAGCATCTTTTAAATGCCATGCAATAGCTTCTCCCTCACGGTCGGGATCAGATGCGAGAAAAACTTTATCTGAATCTTTACTTAATTTTTTTAATTCAGATATAACTTTCTTTTTACCAGTAATAGGAACATAATTAGGAATAAAACCATTGTCAACATCTACACCAAAACCATATTTCCCAGTCGTAGAAAGATCTCTAATATGACCTTTAGAGGAAACAACTTTATAATCACTTCCTAAATATTTTTCAATAGTTTTACTTTTACTAGGTGATTCTACTATTACTAAATTTTTCACATTATCACGTCCTCGAAATAATTTATACCTCATATTTTTTAATATGTCAAGAATTTATATTAGATATTATATAATACAAAAAATAAATAACTAATATAACAAATAATTAAAAATTCTGTTATATATCATTCAAAAAATCATGATAACCACCGAGAACATTAACTACTTTATACCCTTTTTTAGAAAGCTTATCACAAACTTTTACACTTTCTAAACCTAGAGTGAAGTAGATATAATATTCTTGATTCTTGCTCCTATATATTTCATGATTC
>CAZKTT010000092.1:0-2107 GCA_964555755.1 uncultured Mycoplasma sp. | reverse complement strand
GTATAGAACCTAAATTATATAAAAATTTTTTTCTAATATCAATAATATTAATTTTACCTATCATTCCTTTTAAATCACTTGCTCTTATACTTTTATACATAATAATCCCCCTCATAGTATTTTATGAAATAAAATTGTTAATGATAAGATAAGAACAAAAAAATAGTAAACTATAAAAGTTTACTATTTTATTATTTTAATAATGCCAACAAGAATAATAAGTATAAGTATTACATGATGTTTGTCTAGAATCCCATGTCTTACAAGTACTTGTCTCAACTGTTTTACATGTTCTAGTAGTTTTATCCTGTTTACAATTAGTACAGTAAGAATGGAAAGAGCCACCTTCATGTCTGTTTTGACAAGTACAATCATAACCTTGACCACAACTATTACACTTACCGTTTGAAAAATAAGGAGCTAAAGTTGTAGTAGTTGTTGATGATGTACAACTTTCTTTAGTTTTATATGCAGCACAATAACTTTCATAGTTGTATTTGCTACAATATCCACCACAAGAGCTTGATTGAGAATATACTTTTAATCTGTATTTATATGTTTTTGTCTTTTTGTTACCAGCATTATCATAACATTCTATTTTATACTTTGTTCCAGTTGTTGCTGTTTTTCGACTTAAAGTTACTTTTCTTTTATTGTACTTTGTACCATTTATTTTCATATAATCTACTCCAGAACCCTTATCAGTACACGTAAATGTTACTTTAAATGGAGATTTTGAAGAAGTTTTATACCAAGCACTACTTCCTGAACCATGTCTAGTCTTGTGTGGACTAGCAGTAATTGAAGGTGGAACATTATCTACTCTTATATATGAAGAACTATAAGCCACTGGATTTTTGTTTACTTCTTTTTTGCTGATATTTAGAAAATAAATATATCCTTTTTTTATTTTTATTCTTTCTTTTCCATTTGCAATTTTTTGTTGACTATTTGTCTTAGCCACATACTTTAATGTTATTTTTCTCCATTTGCCACTTGTCTGTCCACTTTCCCAATTGCCTTTTTTGCTAACATTTTTTCTGATTTTACTATAATAGTGATGACTCGAACTATTAGCCCCGACTATGTAGTCTGCTGCTTTATGTTTGCTATAACTATCTGGTTGGAAACAATATGCTATTAACTCTCTTGTTTCACCACCTTTTAAATATTCGTTTTTCTTTTCATCTGGTTTAAAATAACAACGTGGTAAACCTGGTTTTGGCGGTGCAAGTGTATGTGTACAACTACCTATGTTTCCATCTTCATCTTTCACAAAGGCATAATACTTTTTGCTTGAATTATATATAAGCTCTGAACCTGTCCAGACTCCATCACTATTTAATTTAGTTGCTGTTGGAGTGCATGTATAATCTGATTCTGTTGTATATTTTGTACAAACCTTTAACTTTTCAGCTGGAGTTTTATTATCTGATGCTGTTATTTTAGTTTTAAATTTATAATAACCATTACTATCAATATTTGATGTTTTAGATATGCTTAAACTACATACTGGTGGTATCTTATCTATTTCTACATCTTCCTCGGTTGCTCCGGATAAACCTACATTACCACATGTTTCTTTATAGGTTTGTGATTCACCAATATAAATTTCAAATTTCTTTGATTGACCTTTTACTACTTTATTCTTTATTTGAGTAAGTACATTTTCTAAATTTTCCTGAAATGACAAGCTTGAATTATACGCAACTTGTGTGAACTTTTAATCCTCATTCATTGTGTCTGCTTAAGATAATTATCAACTAGCATCACTTCCTTCAGAATCAGTAAAATCTGTGTCTTGTTCTGTATCTACATTAGAACCATCTTCTACTCCTTCTGTTTCAGTAGAGTCAACATCATCCGTTGTTGTATCAGCGTTTTCTTCATCTAGCAGTTCTCTATAATATAAATATTTAACAGTAGACAATCCAGCTGCACTAGCTGTATTAATACTTCCATCTTCCTTCAAAGAAAATTCACATGAGAAACTTGGTGGTGCTATTTCTATTCCTCCACATTCCTTTACTGTATTTTTATTTTTTTCTTTTGAACTATCACATTCATCATCTGTATTTCCGGTACATAATTCTACTTTCCATGTCCC
>CAZKTT010000091.1:0-3363 GCA_964555755.1 uncultured Mycoplasma sp. | reverse complement strand
TGAAATCTGTTGAATAGTAGAACTAACAATTTTTTCTTTTTACCAATTCTTATTACTCTTGGTTTAAGTATGCCTGTTCCTTATTATATAAAAGTAGGAGGAGGTTCAATAAAACTGGATAATAAGATTGATATTACCGAATCATATAAAACTACAGGTTCTTTTGGGGCTCTTTATGTTAAAGAATCTAGAGGTATGGTACTTACATATTTACTTTCTTATGTGATTCCTTCTTTTGATAGAGAAAAAAAAGAAGAAGTAGTAGTGGATAATTCTGATAACTATGATTATAGAGAAAAAGTTTATTTTACTACTTCTTTAGATGCTGCGACTAAGGTTGCTTTTGAAAAAGCTTCAAAGAGTGTGGAAATTGATTCTAGTAAATTAATGGTTCTTTATATCGATGAAAAAGCTAATACAGAACTTAAAGTAGGAGATCAGTTATTAAAAATAGAAGGTGTTAAAGTAAATAATTATGAGGAACTATTTTCTAAAATATCTTCAAAAGCTGTAGGGGATATAGTTAATGTTACTGTGAAACGTGATCACAAAATTATTGATACTCGCAGCACTATAGTTGATATGGAGGGTAAACCAAAGCTTGGCGTAGCTGTTGCTAATATAGTTTCATATAAAACAGTTCCTAAGGTAGATTTTTCTTTCGGAGGTAAAGAAGCGGGTCCTTCTGGTGGAATGATGATTGCTTTAACAATTTATAACAAATTGGTAAAAGAGGATATATCTCACGGTAATAAAGTTATGGGAACTGGTACAATAAATGTTGATGGAACAATTGGTTCAATTGGTGGCATAAAGCATAAACTAATGGCTGCTAATAGGAAAAATGCCGATATAGTTTTAGTGCCAAAAGGGAACTATGATGAAGCTAAGAAAATAAAAGATGAAAAAAACTATGACTTTAATTTAGTAGGAGTAAGTACTTTTGATGAAGCAGTTGATGCTTTAAAAGATGTGTCAAATAAAAAATAGTTATCTTGTGTTTTAACTATAATAAATATATAATATAGGTACCAGAGGTGATATTATGAAGTATTTTTTCGCAGGCATTGAAGGATCTGGAATGGCTGCTTTAGCTTCGATGTTACACGATAGAGGAGATACTGTAATTGGTTGTGATGATGCTAAAGTGTATTCTTTTACCTTAGAAGAATTAAATAAGAGAAATATACCTGTATATAAAGATGCAGAAAAACTAGAATCTGATATGGTATATGTCTATACTGCTGCGATACATGAGGATCATTATTCATATAAAAAAGCAAAAGAATTAGGATGTAAGATGTTTGGTTATTATGAAATGATTGGTAAACTTACAGAAGAATATGATTCGATTTGTATATGTGGTACTCATGGTAAAACTACTACTACTGCGATGCTTTCAAATATATTTAAAAATACAATAGGTACTAATTATTTAATTGGTGATGGTACAGGTTTTATTGATGAAGAATCAAATAATTTTGTTGTGGAATCTTGTGAGTTTGAAAGACACTTTTTACAATATCAACCTAAATATACAATAATAACTAATATTTTTTATGATCATGTTGATTGTTATAAAAATATTGAAGAAGTAGTTGAAACTTTTCAAAAATTTGTAGATAAAACATCTGATAAAGTTATTGCTTGTGGTGATAATGAAAACGTAAGAAAGCTAAAATCAGATAAGATTATTTATTATGGTTTGGATGATAACAACGATGTAAAAGGTGTAGTCAAAGAGTTAAAAGAAGATGGAAGTAATTTTGATGTTTATATAAATAATAAATTCTATGGTAATTTTAATATTAATATTTATGGGAAACATATGATCCAAAATGCACTTGCATGTATTTATGTTTCATATATTCATGGTATTTCTATTGAAGATATCACTAAATATTTAAATGATTTTGGTGGTGCTAAAAGAAGGTTTAGTGAAGAAAAAGTAGGAGATGTAATACTTGTTGATGACTACGCACATCATCCAAATGAAGTAAGGACAGTTTTAAAAACTGCTAGACAAAAGTATCCTGATAAAGAACTTGTTCCTGTTTTAATTCCTTATACTATATCTAGAACTGCTGCTTTTTATGAAGATTTTGCTGATGTTTTAAAAGAAGCAGACAAGGTATATGTAACTGATATTGAACCTGCTCGTGAAAAGTTTTCTGATTTTCCAGGCGTTACTTCAGATTTAATAATAGATAGAATACCTGGTGCTGAACATATTAGTGCTGAAGATATAAATAAACTTTATAAACATAAAAATGCAGTAATCCCATTTATGGGTTGTAAAGATCCTACTTGGCTTATAGATGCTTATAAGGAGGGATTAAAATAATGAAGATGTTACAATTAGTGGTTGGGGATTTGGAAACTAATTGTTATCTTTTATATGAAGACGGAAAATGTTTAATTATAGATCCAGGTGCTGAAGAAAATCAAATAATAAAAAAGATAACTAAATTAAAACTAACTCCACTTGCTATTTTAATAACTCATAATCATTTTGATCACACTGGATGTGTTGAGGGATTAAAAAGCATATATCGAGTTCCTGTTTATGATTTTAAAAATTTATTTGAGGGGACAAAAGTAATTAGTCCATTTCAGTTTAAAACTATTTATACACCTGGTCATTCTAGTAGTAGTGTAACATTTTATTTTGAAGAATATGGTATGATGTTTTGTGGCGATTTTATTTTTAGAGAAAATATAGGTAGAGTGGATTTACCTAGTGGGTCTTTTTCTGAAATGCTTGAGTCAATAGAAAAAATTAAGCAATATGACGATAAAATAGTATTGTATCCAGGACATGGAGATAGAACCACTATTGGACATGAAAAAAAATATAATCATTATTTTAGTAGGAATTAGTATAATTCCTTTTTTTATGTAAACTTTATGTCAAATCCATTGCTATTTTTTTAAATGTAATTGTATAATTAAATTATAAGATTTATATTGGAGGATAGGGTATGAAAATATTAAAAATTAATATGACTTTATTTGTCTTGTTTTCATTTGTTTTTGGAATGGTAGGAATTCCTGTAACAAATGTAATTGCAGAAGAATTAAATGGGGTTGACAGTGAAGTTGTTGAAGAGATTGTCGAAGAAGAACCAACTATTGAGGAAGAAGTTGTAGAAGAACCTGTTCTTCCTGAAGAACCAGTTGACACTCAAGACGTTGTAGTGGAAGATGATTCCAATGTAGATGTCCCTGTTGAAGAAGAAGTTGCTGTTGAAGAAGAAGTTGCTGTTGAAGAAAATACTTCTATTACAGACGAAGCAGTTGATACTACAGAAGAAGGTCATGATGAACACCGTACTTTATGCGGATATTAAGAGAGAAGGCGTT
>CAZKTT010000090.1:0-3365 GCA_964555755.1 uncultured Mycoplasma sp. | reverse complement strand
AAAGACATAAAACAGGACAACCAGTACTTGTAGGTACTATTGCTATTGAAACAAGTGAATTAATAAGTGATTTATTAAAGAAACGTGGAATAAAACATGAAGTATTAAATGCTAAGAACCATGCTAGAGAGGCTGAAATTATTGCTAAAGCTGGTGAAAAAGGATCAGTAACTATAGCTACTAATATGGCTGGTCGTGGTACCGATATTAAACTTGGTAAAGGTGTTAAAGAACTAGGTGGTCTTTGTGTAATAGGTACTGAAAGGCATGAATCGCGTCGTATTGATAACCAATTACGTGGACGTTCTGGACGTCAAGGAGATCCTGGATTTACTCAATTCTATATAGCTATGGATGATGAATTAATGATTCGTTTTGGATCTGAAAAAATTAAGAATATTTTACAAAATACTGGTATAGATGATGGAATGGTTATTAGAAGCAAAATGTTCTCAAGATCTGTAGCTTCTGCTCAAAAAAGAGTTGAAGGTAATAACTATGATACTCGTAAAACAGTACTTCAATATGATGATGTTATGAATAAGCAAAGAGAACTTATTTATGGTAAGAGAAATTATATTTTAGATAGTGAATCTATTCGTGATGAAATATTAAAATCTATGTATAATCATGTGGCAGATTTAATTGAATCACATTTAGATGCAGAAGAAAAATTAAGTGATCAAGATATAGTAGATATTTTAGAATATGTTAATTCTAATTTATTAGTTAAAAAAATAGATAAAAAGTTCTTCAAAGATAAGAGTATTGATGATATTATTGATGATATCACTAAGTTAATTACTGAAGAATATGAAGAAAAAGTAAAAGAAATACCTCAAGAAATAACTAATGAATTTGAAAAAGTTATATCATTAAATGTGATAGATAAGTATTGGATGGAACAAATCAATACTATGGCACATTTAAAAGAAGGTATATTCTTAAGAAGTTATGCACAAGATAATCCACTTCGTGCTTATACTTCTGAAGGATTTGAATTATTTGATACAATGCTTGAAAATATAGATAAATATATTACTTTATATTTATTAAAAGCAGAAATAAGACAAAATATTGAAAGAAAAGAAGTAGCTAAGAATCAAACAACTAATGATAGTGAACCAAAGAAAGGTAAAACTATTAGAAATACTGCAAAAGTGGGTAGAAATGATCCTTGCCCATGTGGCAGTGGTAAAAAATATAAACATTGTTGTGGAAGAAATTAAGTCCTTAATAAGGACTTTTTTTGTGATATAATGTAATTAGGATGGTGAGTGTATGGATATCTTAAAAGAGAAACAATTTGAATTTTTTGATTTAGCGGATAATCTTTACATTGATTGTATAAATAAATATCGTAATTTGTTAAATTGTAAATCAGAAATAGATTCTAAGGCTTTTTCCAATGAAATGAGATTTATTTGTTCGCAGATGGGGTTAGTGTGTGAATATTACCTGAAGGGATTAATTTTTCCTTATTTAAGGATCGATATTCCAGAGGATAAAGGAGAATATAGAACTTTAATTGAATCATTGAGTGAAGAAGAGATTTATAAAATTTTAATAGGTGATGATGATATTTTAAGGAGATTGGCACAGGAAAACTCGATAAGATTAAGAGATTTGAAGTTTTTACAGCAGTATTCTATAAAAAATAGTGGACATAATTTGTTAAATATAATAAACAAATTTTCTGAAAATGATTATGCTGATATTCCAAATGATTTAAAAGATCAATTATTTGTGACGATAAAGAGTTATTATTATAATTATTTCGGTTTTACTGAAGATTATAAGCGAGTTAATGCTTCTGATAAAGATATTGTTGATGCAATTGATGTTTCAAATATAAGTGATGCTTTTGTGAAAGGAAGATATGGCCATTTAGATGAATTTAATCTTGATTATCTAAAAATGATTAAGCTTATGCATGCTTTGCGTAGTTGCTGTGAACGAAGTTCTAATGCTTTTTCTGTAGTTAATGGTGTTGGCCCTTATGGGACAGAGAATGCCTCTGACATTACTATGATTTTTCCTGATGAAAACTCAAAAATATATATTATTGACGAGAATTCAGATGTTACAAGAGTTTATAAGCACATGAGCTTTGATGATTTTTTAAGCGAAATACATAATATTGCATTTGAAAAAGTAGCAGAGCAAACAAAATACTTTGATTATTTTTCAAGAGATGTTCGTAAAAAAATAGAATTATATATTGATGAATTAACCAATACAAAATTGAAAAATTCAGGATTTGAAGGAGAAGAGTATTTTGGAATAGATTTAACTTTAGTGCCAGTTTATGGAATTAATGAAATGAAAAAAGTTACTATAGGTCATGATATTTTAAATGGAAAATATTATGATTCTAACAAGTTGTTACCTTTATGGAGGCAATTGTATATTGACAAAAATAAGAAACAAACAATATGTTTTACAAGCAATGGATCCTTTATTTCATATACACAATACTCTGATAACAAGATTAGAAAAGACTCTGGTGAAATTACAATGGAAAAAGCTAGAATAATTGAAAAATTTGAAAGCCAAGAATATTCAAAAGATGAAGTTATAGAAGAATTTATAGATTTGGAAGAGGAAAAACACAGACAAAAAGGGGCTATATTATTTATATTAGATCATGAAATAGAAAATATTGAATCGTTATTGTCAATGGATAGCGCTATGCTAAAACTTATGAGGTCGACGGGTGATTCGAGGTATATCTCTTATTTAAGGCAAACTAAGCAACTAAAAGCTGAAAGAAGAGAATTATTGAAAGAGTACAAAAAGAGGAATAAAGATTTGAAAGAAGGTAGAGGAAGATGATTTCAGGATCTGTTTATCAGGAAGTTTATGAATTATTATGTGGTTTATCGACTATAGATTTATATAAAATGCCTTTTACTATATTAAATGAAATTGATTTAAAAAGGGATAAAAACTATAAAACAAATATAGATAAATGTGATTTATATAACATTAATAATATTTCTAAAGAAGCTTTAGAAATATATATGGATTTAGATTATAAGTATTTGATGACTCAAGAAGAAAGAAATTATGTTGATAATTCTGAATAATAAGAATTACGTTTATTTAAAAAATTGTAAAAAATTAAAATCATGATTTTTTTAGATACGTTTTTAGATACGTTTTGGTAGCTTTACCGAGTGAAATAAAGTGAAGCCAAGTGCAGAAAAGTGCGGTTTTAACAGCTAAAGTGCTGCCACACACTTGCCAAAATCCTTAATCTTTTAATCCATGTGGCTCTGGTCGCAAATATAAGCAGTGTTGCGGAAAGTAAGGTATGCGGGCATCTACACTATTAAAAAAGTGAAAAAACGTGAATTAGATAC
>CAZKTT010000089.1:0-3396 GCA_964555755.1 uncultured Mycoplasma sp. | reverse complement strand
ATTCGAACCCCTGACCCACGGCTTAGAAGGCCGTTGCTCTATCCAACTGAGCTACCAGGACACAGTTTCACATAGAAATCTACGTGCTAATTAATTATACAATAAATATTGCTATTTTTCAATAGTTTTTTGTGCTTTTTTATTATTGATATAAAAATCTATTTTCTTTAAATCATAATTATTAAATATGTTTTTACTTATAATATCGTATTCTTCATTACTTATTTCTTTATTTATATTTATTATTGCGTTTACTCCTTCAATTTTGTAATCTATAAGATTGATATCGTCCAGTAGATTGATCAAATTACTATTATTTGTATTATTTAAATCATTAAAAATAATTTCTATTAATTCTCTTTTATCATTAAAATATTTTGTAACAGGCGTCTCATAGTAATTATCTCCGACTTTGAGATAATAAATCATTGTGGCTTTGTTAATGTCGTGATTATTAAATACTTCATAGGTTTTATTAATACCAAAATCTCTTGTTAAAACTGTTGGTAATTCCTTTTTAGTATGAGGAATGTATTTTAAAATATTTCCATCAACATATATTTCAATTCCTAGAACTTTTTCTTCAGTTATGGTATAAACAATTGCTTCTACCATTTTTTCTGATTGAGTTTCAGTTATATTTATCAATTCTTTTGAAAAATAAACTTTTACTATTGAATCTTCAATTTTAACATCTTTAATTTCAGTCCCTTCAGGTAAGATGGGATTAAAATAACTTGGTAATAGTGCATTCTTATTATTATTCTTTATCATTATTTCTAGTTTTTCTTTTATTCTTTCTTCTAAAGATAATTCTTTTGCTACATATACACTTGATTTCGAAATATAATTATCATCATTTAAAGTATATAAGACTGTATCATTATTTAATTTTTCATTTTTTTCTTCATATTTCATATCATCCATGGTTATGTTGTAAAGACCAAAAACTAATAAGAAGACTATTGTCGATAAAAAAATTCTATTAAATGCTTTTCTTTTTAACATAATATCTCCCTTATTAATTATATGAAAAGACATGTTATCTATACATGTCTTACAATGATATCTCTTTTAGTTTCAAAAGCTCTACTACTGCTGAGGCTCTACCTTTCACCCCTAATTTTTGCATTACATTTGAAATATGATTTCTTACTGTTTTTTCACTTATTCCTAAATATTTTGCAATGTCCTTAGTCGTTTTGTTTTCAACTAGTAGTAAGAAAACTTCTCGTTCTCTTTTTGTTAGAATTGACTTTTCTCTCATCATTTCCCTCACTTTCTTCAGTAATGGGTGGTTTTATATTATTCATATTATTCTATGAGTAATAATAATTTTTGTGAGAGTTCTTAGCCTAGTTTAGGAAAATTTAATTGATATTGTCATAGGTTCATCATACTCTGCTTGTATTGTTCGCATTATGTCATTTGCTAATTTTACGTCATGCTTTTTGCTATCAATTACTACTTCTACATTACTATCTTCTTGTTTAACATATGAGTCTAATTCATATTCATCTTTTATTTTAGATGTTAATTCTTCTTCTTTTGCTTTTGTGTTATTTATATCTTTCATTTCTTCATATGCTTTATTCTTTTCATCTGTTGTTTTGTTCTTATCATTAATCACTTCTTGTAATGTGTTTAAAAGTTCTGCTCTTTCTGAATCTAATTCAATTTTAAGTGTTTCAATATAACTTGTGTTTTCTTTATTCACTTCTTTTGTACTTTTTTTACTTACTTCTGGTTCTTTTATATCATTTTCAAATATTTCATTTGGCATTGTAATATAGTAAATACTTAATACTAATATTAAACTAAATAGTGTTAAAAACCATAGACTTTGTTTATTTATCATAATTTTTCCTCCTGGTAAAATCTATGAAAAAAAATAATAAATATAACAAAAAAAGAAGCAATTACTTCTTTTTTGAAAATTTAGATTCTTCTTCTAAAACTGTATAAGCTATTTTACCTACTAAAGTCTTAGGAAGTTCTTTTTTAAATTCAAATATTTTTGGCATGGAATATTTAGCAATATATTTTGAACAGTGTTCTTTTATTTCTTTTTCTACTTCATCATCAAGTTTTACTTCTTTTTTTAGAACTACATATGCTTTTACTATCTGTCCGTGATATTTATCATCAACACCTATAACTGTCGAATTTGCTACATACTCATGTTTATTTATAATATTTTCTATATATGATGGATAAACATTATAACCAGATGTAACAATTATTCTTTTTAATCTAGATTTGAAGTAAACATAACCATCCTTATCCATACATCCTATATCACCAGTATGAAGCCATATTTTGCCATCTTTATGTTTTTTTAGAGTATCTTTTGTTTCTTCTGGTTCATTATAGTATTCAAGCATAATATTAGGACCATGAATACAAATTTCTCCATCTTCCATGTTTTTCTTTTCTTTTAATGTTTTATGATCTACTATTTTATAGATAACATCTGGGAATGGAATTCCAATACTGTTTGCTCTGTGACCTTCTCTTGGATTTAAACATGTAGCAGCACACGCTTCAGTTAAACCATATCCTACTCTTATCTTTGCTTTGCTTCCATATTTAGCAAAGAACTCATTATATCTAACAAGATTTTCTTCATCCATCACATCACCGCCAGATACAACAGTGTGAATTGAAGATAAATCTCCAGGCTTTAATTTATTATTCTTTAATAGAGCTTCAAATAAAGTTGGAACTCCTACTAGAAAATTTGGTTTATATTGCTTTATTAGTTTATAAAGCTTGTTGGCTTTAAAAGTTGGTATTAATACGCAATTCATTCCTATATATAAACATGTATGAATACAAACGCCAAGGCCAAAACCATGGAAAATTGGCATTATTGATAAAATTGAATCTCCTTCTTTTGCGGGATCACACATTAAATGTGCTTGAAGCGCAAGTGCGTTAAAATTCAAATTTGATAAAACTATTCCTTTTGGAGTACCACTAGTACCACCACTATAAAGTATTACTGCAGGATCTACATCTTGCTTTGCTACCCAAAAATCATGATAATAGTTTTCTCCTTTTCTAAGAAATTTTTTGTATGTTAATACTTCTCTATTTCTAAAAGCTTTTAAGAAAACTTCGCCAATTTTTTTGCTAGCTTTTGTGATATCAGTAGTAAAAATTGAATACATTAGTTTTTTTAATCCTTTTAAATCATCACCTGCGGATGAAACAATTACTTTTGTAACTTTAGTATTATTAATGATATTTATAACCTTTTTATAATTAATATCAATAGTTAAAATAACACTAGATTTAGTTTTGTTTAAAAACATTTCTATTTCTTTTTCACTAGAAAGTGGATGAATCATATTAGATATGGCGCCGACCATATTAACGGCATAAAACATTACT